>NZ_HG992750.1:1500000-1695417 GCF_905175385.1 Vibrio sp. B1FLJ16 | reverse complement strand
AATGAGTGATTCAGATAACCCGAAAGCCCCGTTAGATAAAGAATGTGTGCAGCCTCGTCCTGCCGAGTTGATCACACTTCCGTCTTATATGGAATGTCACGATCACTCTTACACTCAGATTGTTATTGGGCTGAAAGGGCAAGCTGAATTTGAAGTGCGTGGTCAGGGAAATTTAGTTGGTCCGGGGCAGGGATGTGTGGTTACTGCTTGCTCTGATCATGCTTTCGGAGGCGTGATAAATCAGTCGGATATTTTGGTACTCAACATGCCAAAGCCGACCAATGACGATCCTGCGATGTTGGATAAAATCAATAACCTAGAACGTTCACATCTTTATTTCAAACTAGATAGTCAGATCCAGAAGCTGATTCAGATGCTCGTTCAGGAGATGCGCAGCCATCCTGATGATCTTCTGCTAAGCCGTGCGTGTAATGATACGGTCATTGCTTTGATGCAGCGACATATTTCTGCCTTTGAAACCACCCGCAAAGAATCACGTTTTGATCTGGAAGCGATAGATCGTTATATCGAGCAGCACCTGAGCCATAAGATCAGTGTGGCTCAACTCGCTGGCCGTGTGTTTCTGGGTGAAAGCCAGTTTCACTGTTTGTTCAAAGATCAAATGGGGATTACACCTCATCAGTACGTGTTAGGTAAACGTATCGATATGGCGCGAGAGCTTATTAAACAAGGACAGCTATCCCTTGGACAGATTGCAGAGTTTACTGGCTTCTCTAATCAAAGCACTTTTACTCACACCTTTACTCGTCTCCAGGGCTTATCTCCTTCCCAATATAAAAAACAAGTTGGATAGAGTTGGGAGCTTCTTATTTAAGGCCATGCTAAAGCATGGTCTTTTTGTTTCTGTTAAGGGCATCCCTGCCGTTTCTGCTTTAAACCGTCCCAGTCGTACAATATGTTCTTTCGTATCGTATTAAAAACGTAAATATGTCTACAAAATTATTGATATCAATGATGTTTTGTTGTGATTAAACTGGAATATTTAAAACTTACAACACAAAATATTGCCTATTTGAGTGTGATTGTGTGGATGTTTTGTTATAAAAGCGAGTTTTTAGCAAAAATACCGTAGTTTTTGACAAGTATTCTTGTCGGCCTCAAAATACACTCCCAGCCATTGATGATCCTCGAAGCGGTTTCGAGGAGTGAGATTGAGGAACACACATGTTTACAGCTACGAACGTGTTGACACCGGAATTTGTCGAGCAGCCGCTTGATAAGTTGTGGTCACTGATCTCGCCATTGTATATGGTGGACGAGTCTCAATGGCTAGAGCAACTGTTGCCGCTAGCGACGCCGACAGAGGAAGAAAAATCGGCGATCACTATCCAAACGACCCAACTTATTGAAGCTATCCGCTCCGATAAGAAGTCAATTCAGATGATTGATGCACTGCTGCTGGAATACAGCTTAGATACGCAAGAAGGTATCCTGCTGATGTGTCTTGCTGAAGCACTGATGCGTATCCCTGATTCAGCAACAGCTGATGCCTTGATCAAAGATAAGCTGAGTGTTGCGGACTGGAAATCTCACCTGAAGAACTCTGATTCTGTATTCGTGAATGCCTCAACATGGGGTTTGATGCTAACGGGTAAAGTGATTGGTCTTGGCGAAAAAGGCACCCAGAGCCCGAGTCAGGCTGTTAACCGTCTGGTAAACAAATTCTCTGAACCAGTGATCCGTAAAGCCATGTATCAGGCGATGAAGATCATGGGTCACCAGTTTGTTCGTGGCCGCACGATTGAAGAAGCGCAAAAAAATGGTCGTCCAATGCGCGACAAAGGCTTTACTTACTCATTTGACATGCTAGGTGAAGCAGCGCTGACTACGGCGGATGCAAACAAATACTTCAAAGATTATCTGATGGCGATCGAAGCTGTAGGTCGAGAGACTTACGGTAGCGAGACCAGCCCAGCTCCTTCTGTCTCGATTAAGTTATCGGCATTGCACCCTCGTTACGAAGTGGCGAATGAAGAGCGTGTGATGACTGAGCTTTATGACACGCTGATGCAACTGCTAAAACGTGCGATTGAAGTCGACGTTGCCATCACTGTTGATGCGGAAGAGGCTGACCGTCTTGAACTGTCTCTTAAGCTGTTCGAAAAGATTTACCGCAGCGATATGGTTAAAGGCTGGGGTAAATTTGGTCTTGTAGTACAAGCCTATTCGAAACGCGCGTTGCCAGTGCTTGTGTGGTTGAATGCCCTGGCAAAAGAGCAAGGCGATCTTATCCCACTGCGTCTGGTTAAAGGGGCTTACTGGGATAGTGAAATCAAATGGTCTCAGCAAGCAGGATACGAAAACTACCCTGTATATACCCGCAAAGAAGCGACAGATGTTGCTTACCTAGCTTGTGCTCGATTCCTGTTGAGTGAAAGCGTTCGTGGCAATATCTTCCCTCAATTCGCAAGTCACAATGCGCACACTGTGACGGCGATTGCTGTTATGGCACAGCACAAAGATTACGAGTTCCAACGCCTGCACGGCATGGGCGATTCACTGTACAACCACGTGATGACCAAATACGGTCAGCCAGTGCGTATCTACGCGCCGGTTGGTAGCCATGCGGATCTGCTCCCATACCTGGTTCGTCGTCTGCTTGAAAACGGCGCGAATAGTTCGTTTGTACACCGTCTGGTTGATGCTCGTTGCCCTATCTATGAGCTAACGCACCACCCAGTGGATGTGCTGACTGCTTTTGATACTTTGCACAACGACAAGATTCCATTGCCAACGGGTATTTTCCCAGAGCGTAAAAACTCTTACGGCGTTAACATTGATATCGACAGTGAAGCAAAACCATTTGAGAGCCAGGTTGAAAGCTTCCTGACAAATCAATGGACTGCGGGTCCTGTGATCAACGGCGAGTCATTTGCCGAAAGCATGATCAAGGAGAACGCAGCCGAGATCGTTACAGCGCCTTACGATCGTCGTATTGAAGTTGGTAAAGTTGCTTTCGCTACTCTTGATCATGTTTCCGCAGCAATTCAAGCCGCGCAAAGTGCTTTCCCTGAATGGAAAGGTACCGCGATTGAGCAGAAAGCGAAGTGCTTAGAAGCACTTGCTGACTTAATGGAGCAGAACCTGGCGGAGCTGGTGGCTATCTGTCACCAAGAAGCGGGTAAGACGATTCACGACAGCATTGATGAAGTTCGTGAAGCGGTAGATTTCTGTCGTTACTACGCAAAACAAGCGCAGAACTTGCAACCATTTGAACTGGAAGGTTTTGATGGTGTGAAACGCATTTCGAGCCGTGAAGGTCTGGGTGCGTTTGTATGTATCAGCCCTTGGAACTTCCCTCTGGCAATTTTCCTTGGTCAGGTAACGGCGGCACTGGTTGCAGGTAACACTGTAGTTGCGAAACCGGCAGAGCAAACCAGCTTAATTGCTGCTCGTGCGATTGAACTTATGCTACAAGCTGGCTTCCCTGCCGGCGTCATCCAGCTGCTTCCTGGTCGCGGTAGTGAAATTGGTCATGCACTGACTTCTCACGATGCAATCGCTGGTGTGGCATTTACTGGTTCTACGGCAACGGCGCAGCGTATCAATGTGACACTGGCAGAGCGTTCTGCTAAGCCAGTACCGTTTATCGCTGAAACTGGCGGCCAAAACGCGATGATCGTCGACAGTACGGCACTACCAGAGCAGGTAGTACGTGATGTTATCCGCTCTGCGTTTGCTTCTGCTGGTCAACGTTGTTCTGCGCTGCGGGTGTTGTTCGTGCAGGAAGATGTCGCAGATCGCATTATCACACTTATCAAGGGTGCGATGAAAGAGCTGCATGTCGGTTTGCCATACCTGCATAAAACGGATGTTGGTCCTGTTATCGACCAAAATGCGAAGCAAAAACTTCTGGCTCACCTAGAGCACATGAATAAGACACAAACTAAAGTTGCTGAGTTGCAGCTGGATGAAGCGTGTCAGAACGGCGATTTTGTATCACCAAGTGCGTTCGAAATCTCTGGTATTGACGTGCTTAAAGAAGAGCAATTTGGTCCGATTCTTCACATCGTTCGCTTTAAAGCGTCTGAACTGCCAAACGTTGTTGAGCAGATCAACCAAACTGGTTTTGGTCTGACTATGGGTATCCACAGCCGTAATGAAACCACTTACCGCTGGATTGAAAAACACGCACGTGTAGGTAACTGCTACATCAACCGAGATCAAGTTGGTGCTGTAGTGGGCGTTCAGCCATTTGGTGGTCAGGGTCTGTCTGGTACCGGTCCGAAGGCTGGTGGTCCGCACTACCTGTACCGCTTTACTCAACAACTTCTTGCTCAAGCAGAAAACGCATAAGGAGTCGCATTATGGTTCATCAGATCACATATTTTAAAGATGCATTTTCTGCGTGGGAACAGTGGAATCTGACCGATTTTGATTACAAATGCGAGCACGTTCTGGCATTTAAATCTGCACTTGAAGGACAAAACGCCGTCGTTGCTAAAGTGGTTTCTTACCATCTGCAACAGGCGTCCACACTTCTTGCAGAAACTCATCAGTTAGTAGGGCCTACGGGTGAGACTAACGAGCTGTATGCTGCCGGTCGCGGTGTTGCTTTGGTGGTTTGTGAGAACAACACTGAAAACTCCGCAAATGCGTTATACAGTACTTTTGCAATGATCACCTGTGCCTTAATTGCAGGTAACAGCGTTGTGATTTGTAGCGACAATGCAGAGCTTAACCAGCTGGTTACGCAAGCTGTGTCGTCAACTAACTTCCCATCTAACTTAGTCCAGGTTGTTGCGTACGATGCGTCAGCTCAGTTACTTGATAGCGATGTACGTAGTGTGGGTTATGTTGGGCATTCTCAGGTTGAGCATGCGCTCAATCTTCAACTGGCTAAGCGCGATGGTGCCATCGTCGGCCTAGTCTCTGAAACGGATTTAGAGTCACCAAAACTGGCTCATGATCCTCATCTGTCGTTACGTTTTATAACTGAACGTACTCGAACGATAAATATTACTGCGGTGGGTGGTAACGCAACTCTTCTGGAGTTGGGGAACGAGGCTCACTAACCTGACTTGTGATATCAGTCTGGATTAAGCCAGAGGGCTTATCCAGATTGGTGTCTCTTGCTTTAACGCATTGCTGAGACAGCAAAATGTTAAAGGAGACAAGGAAGGAAATTATTATAACGAGGACTATCAAATGATAGAAAATAGCTTTGCTATCACGTCCACATTTGTGGCGTATTTATTAATTATGGTTGCCATTGGCGTTATCGCGTATAAACGGACTTCCAACTCATCTGACTACTTCCTGGGCGGCCGTAGCTTAGGTCCGTGGCCTGCTGCGTTATCGGCAGGTGCGTCAGATATGAGTGGCTGGTTGCTGCTTGGTCTGCCGGGTTACGCGTACGCTGCGGGTATGGAGGCACTTTGGCTGGCTGGTGGTCTGCTTATTGGTACATGGGCGAACTGGTTAATCAGTGCAAAACGCCTGCGTACTTACAGCATCCAGACAGATGCACTAACGTTGCCAGAGTTCCTGTCACGTCGATTTAACGATACTTCAAAACTGATTCAGACTATCTCTGCGTTTTTCATTCTTCTTTTCTTCCTTTTCTACACCAGCTCGGGCTTGGTAGCAGGGGGCAAACTGTTTGAAACAGTATTCGGCCTTGATTACACGTACGCAGTAATCATTGGTACAGTGTGTGTGGTTTCTTACACGTTGTTTGGTGGCTTCCTTGCGGTATCCTGGACTGACTTAGTACAAGGATTACTGATGGCAGCAGCTCTGATGATTGTTCCTGTCGCGGTAATGGAAGGTGGTTTTGGCCAGCTTTCTTCAGACATGCACAGCATTAACCCAGAACTGCTAACGCTTTGGAATGACGTGAAAGGCGAGCCACTATCCGCTATCGCGATTATCTCACTAGCTGCTTGGGGTCTGGGCTACTTCGGTCAGCCGCACATTCTGGCTCGTTTTAAAGCTTCTCGCTCAAACAAAGATCTAACGACTGCTCGTCGTATTGCTGTTAGTTGGACTGCGCTGTCTATGGCAGGTGCAATGCTGGTAGGTCTTGTTGGTCTGGTATGGGTAACCGGTCATCCGGGTACGCAACTGGAAGATGGTGAGAAGATCTTCATGCTACTAGTGAACACTGTATTCCACCCAGTGATCGCAGGTATCCTACTGGCAGCGATTCTGGCTGCGGTAATGAGTACAGCGGACTCTCAGCTTCTTGTTTCTTCTTCAGCATTAGCAGAAGACTTCTACAAGCAGGTATTTAAGCCAAGCGCGTCTTCAGAAGAGATCGTAATGATTGGCCGTATCGGTGTAATCGTAATTTCTCTACTCGCGCTATTCCTTGCGATGACGCCAGACAGCTCAGTATTAGGCCTGGTTTCTTACGCGTGGGCTGGTTTCGGTGCGGCATTTGGTCCAGCGGTTGTTCTTAGCCTTTACTGGAGCGGTATGAACCGTAACGGCGCATTAGCGGGTATCCTTATCGGTGGTATCACAATCGTTGTATGGAAACAGCTGTCAGGCGGTTGGTTTGATGTTTACGAGATTGTTCCGGGAATCATCTTCTCAACACTCGCTATCGTTGTTGTAAGTAAGATGACTGGCGGTGCTGCGCACGACGTACTGGAGCAACACAAGTCATACAAGCAAAAGTTAGTTAGTTTAGACTAATAAATCTCGATAACTAAAATGACTGAAGCCCGCTTTTAAAGCGGGCTTTATTTTTATCTGACCCTTCCATTTAACTACTAGTATCAGTACGTATCCGTTTTACTCAGTATTAGGGGAGTTTCGATTTTATCGAGACCGCTTCTTTACTTTGTTTACTTGTAAGGCATGCATGTCATGTAGGCTCGATTCTATTGAACAGGCAGTACGGGCTAAATATCTGAAAAACTCTGTAATTTGTTCATTTAAAACACTAAAAACTAACAATTCAGTGACAGTTAATGTATGTCTTTAATGATGAAATAGTCCTTCCTAACAAAGGCTTATTTGTCTTACGCCGTATTCTTACACTGATTGACGATTGTTCTTATAGAAGTGGAACATAAATTGATGTCTGATCCATACCCCAGTTTTTTAACGCATAGAGCCTAATTTTTGAAGATAGTACGCAAAATAGGCAACTGTGTTTTTTAACATGGAATTATTTTGAACAAAATATGTCAATGACAATAACCGCAAAGATAGACAGGAGACCATGAAATGCCACAAATATACTGCGCAGCTTGCAGAAAATCGACTCAACACAAAGTGATCATGAGACGTTGTGATGCGCAACCAGACGAAACTTTTTCAGGGAAAGTACTGATCTTTACCCAACTGATGGTGAAGTTTGTTTCGGGTCAGCACTATTATGAAATGGAGCCACAGTATTACTGCCGTTGTTGCAATCATCGTGCTATTGGCGAAGTCATAGCGCACCCGACAAGACAAACATCAGCAATGGTGTAATGTTGACTGATGCTGATACTGAGGGCCGTTCAGAACGTGAAATAATGGCTCATGGACCAGCTAGATTTGCTTAAAGTTTATTCCTTATAGCAATACTGTCCCTCAGTAATGGCGTTGTATTTTTCATCTTTTAAGGACAATGAATACGTTTCTACTGTGTTCAATTTTTTCTTGATTAGCACCACTAGCAATTCATCTCTAAATTACCTGTATCTCGCTTTACAGACTTTCCTGTTGATTACGTCTGGCTAACTTCTTTTGTCTGCGCGTTTAAGTCAGTCCATTCTCTGTCATTCTCTTTCTTAATTTACGTTGTTGGCACCGGTTGACATAGTTGTAGTGTCCGCTTTTTGTGCTGAGCCAATACGAAAACAAAGCAGATTTCATACTTTGTTCATTTGCCGGTTTGCAAATCCAGTTTGAGCGATTACTGTTAAGCCCCATAAGTTGTAACTAGGACAGGTTAATGAGTTATCAATTGGACAGAATTGACTTACATATTTTGAGAGTGCTTCATGCGCGAGGGCGCATTCCAGTTGTTGAACTTGCAAAGCTGATAAACTTGACCACTTCTCCTTGTTCTGACCGGGTTAAAAGGTTAGAGAAGGAAGGTTATATCAATGGTTATCACGCCGAACTCAATGCAGAAAAATTAGGTCTGGACGTTCAGGTGTTCATTCATATCCGTCTTGATCAAACCAGCTTCTCGATTTTTGAGAAGTTTGCTAAAGCGGTGGCTTTAATGCCGGAAATTGAAGAGTGTTATTCACTTTCCGGGGATTTCGATACCATGATTAAAGTCCGTGTCAAAAGTATGAAAGCCTATCAGGAATTTATGTCGAGTAAACTTGGTACGCTACCAGGTGTGATTCAGACGCGCAGTGAAGTGGTGATTGAAGAGCATAAAACCGGATTTGGCGTGAATCCCGAATTGCTCGGCTAGAGACACATCCATGCTATAGAGATCAAAAAAGGAGCAAGCTGCTCCTTTTTAGAATTGTTCAGAATACCAGTCTATTAGCCACTGATTAATGTGGTCAGAACCCCAATCAAGCCACCAAATACACCGCCCCAGACTACTAGCCAGCCTAAGTGCTCTTTGATCATTTTTTGGACCATTTCTTTGACCAGTGCTGGTGTGAGTTCGCTAAGGCGTTGATCAATGATGCCTTCGATATTTTGTTTGATTTCATCCATCATGGCTGGTGACTCAAATTGCTCTTTCAGTGCTTCTTTCACTGAGTCGCTTTGGCTGAGTTCAACTAAAGATTGCTGCATCTTCTCAACAAAAGGTTGCTTCATCGGTTGGAGTGCTTCTGCACCGCCAAACATCGCCAGCATGCCTCCAAACTGAGATCCTTCGATTACCTCAACTAAAGAATCAAAAGCAGGATTGAAGTCAACTTTATCGATCACAGGCTGGAGGTTGATGCTACCGCCACTTGTCATCTCTTTATTCAAAAAGCGGTCAATATTCGCGGCAGTAAAAAACTGCTCCATCATTAGATTTTTGATTGCCAGTTTAAATTCTTCAAATCGAGCCGGAATGACACCAGAGCCGTACAGTCCAGGCACCTTTTCAAACAGCATATGGATGGCAAGCCAGTTGGTAATAGCACCAGAAAATGCGAATAAACCTGCAAACCAAAGATAGTCGTTGTCAAGATGATGGCCAGCGCCCATCAATACCACAGCGAGGACATTCGTTAACAAACTTTTGTTCATAATGATCAGTAATGTATGACTTTAACAGTGAATTTAGTGGGGCTGATTTTATACCTAAATAACCTCAATATACTAGGTTCAGCGAGAACGACTTCTCTACGGGCGAGGGGCTTGGTCTGAGGAGTTGGTGGGGAGAAGGCAAAATAAAACCCGACTAGTTAGTGTCGGGTCACTGCTTTTTCTTAGAAAACTAAGAGTATTTTTTATTTTTTAGATGCGGAAGATCTTACTACAAAGTTGGCATTTCCACTTCTCTGAGAAGCCAAATAGCTTATCAGTCCAACTCGGTTTAACTTGTACGATCTGCATTGAACCACATTTACTACACATAAGCTAACCACCTTATTGCTAGTTTTAGATACTCGGCTCCAGTTACAGCTATTGGGCTTTTAAGACCCTAGAACAACTGTTTGTTAAGTATAGTTGCTTATCAAGAAGTGACTGGATAAATGAATTAAGCCAATGGATCTGTCAATGTTAGATACGCAACGAGGTGCGATACTAACAGAGTAAGCGTGATCTTTATCCCATATAACTGTCCCACATATGAGAATTGATTCGTATTCTTCCGTCTTTCTCTGGATTAGAGCTACTAAGAGCTCAGCCAGTCTACTGGGCATCAGGTTATAACCTGACTTTAGTACTCAGAAGGAAGCGAGTGCATCTCGCTGAAATTATCCGCATATACTTTGTGAAATTGCTGAATTTATATTCACGTTTTTGGGTTTTTTATTGAGATTTATATAAAGGCAATTTAAGGAGGTTAAAGCCCGATAAATGATGAACTGTCTATTTGTTAAAGCTAACTCAGTAAAATTGACTATAATTTGAAGACATAACACGGATTTTTTGGATTCATAATCGGCTTCACATAAAATTTCAAGCCGATAAGGTGGGGAGAGTTATTACTGTATATTTACTATTTGGCAGTAAAAGTTCCTTTTGAGGGGATGAAATAATCGTGAAAACAGTAAAATCTTGGTTAACAATGTATTTACAATCTCCTCATTCTAGTGATAAGGAATGTATCGGATGCTATTACACGAATCAGTACCCCAATTTGCTAATGGGAACGAAGAAAGCACACAAAGTGCTCTGCGCCATACCGCAAACTGCGTAGTGATGGTGCCACCTAAAGAGTTTCGTTTTAACGAAGAAACTGCGAAAGACAATGAGTTTCAAAATCAGGTGTCGCTCAGTCAAGAAGACGTATCGAAAAAAACCATGGCTGAATTTGCTTCGATGGTAGCGACTTTGCGTCAGGAAGGCGTTCAGGTGGTGGAGTTTGACTACCCGTTGTCTGACGTTGCAACACCAGATGCAGTGTTCCCGAACAACTGGTTCAGTACGACGTGTGACGGAACGTTATATACATTCCCGATGGCTTGTGAAAACCGCCAGAATGAAGTTCGCCCAGACGCCTTAGTAGCTGCATTAGCTAAAGCCGGCCGCGAAGTACACCAGCAAGACAGTTTAACGGAATACGTAAGCGAACAAGCGTATCTGGAAAGTACTGGTGTGATGATTTTTGATCACTTTAATAAGACGGTTTACGCGGCACTGTCACAGCGTTGTGACCGCTTAGTTCTGGAAGATTATGCAAACCGTATTGGTTACGACCATGTGATCTCTTTCCAGACTCGTTTACCATCTGGGTCGCCGATTTATCATACCAACGTAATGATGGCGATTGGTGAGCAGTTCTGCGTTATCTGTGATGAAGTGATCCCTGAGTTTGAGCGTCGCTTCGTCATGAAATCACTGGCAAAAGATAAACAAGTGATTTCAATTTCGATTGAACAGATGAACCAGTTCTGCGGCAATATTCTTCAACTGGAAACCGTGAATGGTGACAAGGTGATTGCGATGTCTCAATCGTCCTACGATGCATTCTCACCAGCGCAAAGAAACCAGTTGGCGACGCACGGTAAGTTATTACCTTTTGATGTGACTACCATTGAATCTATTGGTGGTGGCTCGGTTCGCTGTATGTTGGGCGAAGTGTTCTTACCGAGTCGCAAAGCTGTGCTTTAACAAACTACACATTTTTTGTCAGCCGCAGTGAAGTGCTGACGAAGCGTTCTCTTCATGGTTTTTTAGCCGTTAGCTCTGTGGCAGTACAGACTAACGGCTTTTTTGTTTTCTGACGATTTGTATAGGCGACGCTTGGTTTAAGCGCCTAAAATAGGATGGTTCACCTAACAGATTGTGGTAAAGTCCGCGCCTGCGTTTTACCGCATCTTCATTGTTTTTATTGCCTCTTCACCCAAAAGTACAAGGTTTAGCTAATGCCATTTTCTACTCTTTCATTGAGTTCCGAGCTGATTCACGCACTGCCAAAAGACTTCAAGAAGCCGACCGATATTCAAGCGTTAGCGATTCCTGAACTGTTAGCCGGCAAAGACGTGTTGGCATTGGCGAATACAGGCAGCGGAAAAACGCTTGCTTATGCTTTGCCTTTGTTAGAAAAACTCAATGTAAATTCTCAGCAAAAAGCGCTAATTCTTGTGCCAACGCGTGAGCTGGCAATGCAAGTGAGTGAAGCGATTAGCCAAGTTGGTCAAGCTCTTGAACTCAACGCAGTGTGTTTGTGTGGCGGCGTTGATAAAGAGAAACAACAGCAAGCGTTAGCGAACGATCCTCATGTCCTTGTCGCGACGACAGGTCGTTTGGTTGACCTAGGAAACAACGGCTTGGATTTGAGTAATATTCATTACCTAGTATTGGATGAAGGCGACCGTTTGCTAGACATGGGCTTTTGGCCAGATGTACAGAACATCGCGATGCAAACCTCGAACCAGTGCCAAACCGCGATGTTCTCAGCGACGTTCTCTGAAGAGTTGAAGGAAAAAGCTAAGCAGTTGATGCGCGCACCGAAACAGGTGGCAGCGCATCAAGAAAACAGCACCAACCAAGATATTGCTGAAACGCTGTACCTCGTCAACAAAGGCAGTAAAACCAAGGCGTTGATTGAACTTATCCAACAAAATGCTTGGACGCAGGTGTTGGTCTTTATCGGTGCGAAAGAGAACGCCGATGGCTTAGCGAAAAAGTTAATCAAAGCGGGTATTTCGACCAATGCGCTTCATGGCAATAAGAGTCAAAATGAGCGAGAAGTAGCACTGGCTCAGTTTAAATCCGGGCAAACACAGGTGCTGATTGCCACCGATCTACTAGCGCGCGGCATTCATATTGAGCAATTGCCTGTAGTGATCAACTTTGAACTGCCAATGCATGCAGAAACTTACGTTCACCGAGTAGGGCGTACAGCTCGCGCGGGCGAGCAAGGTGTGGCGATGTCGCTGGTATGCCATGGTGAAATGGACGCACTGAGCGCGATTCGCAACCTCACTCAACGTGCATTACCAGTGCAAGATCTGGCAGGTTTTCCTGTGACGGACAAACCTTCGACAGGTGAGAGCAAACGCGCGCCTCGCGATAAAAAAGCCAACCGCCGAACTAATGCTAAGAAGAGCATTAAGCAGTTCCAAGGCAAACCTAAACGCCAAGCTTCGAGTGCGAAGTAAACAAAAAGCCACGCTCTTAACGGCATCGCCAGTTTCTAGGCGGCGTTCGATCAGACGGATAATAATAAAAAAGGCGAACATATCATTCGCCTTTTCAGTCGATTTTCCTTTGCAAAGGAAAATCCAATGAGCGCTAACGCTGCGTAGAGCTCATCGCGTCTTCTATCATTTTTGTCATGTCAAACGTCGTTCCTCCTTGCGTTGGGGGGTAATCCACAAGGCTTTTAACATGTTCTTGCATCATTTCACTTACCGGAGCCAGCAACCACGACATTTTTTGCACTAAATGTCCGTTCGCATCTACCGAGTCGTAACTTTCCAACGGGTCCGCGCGTAGGTTATACAGTTTAGGCTTAGCTAATGGTAAGAGGTTGTCATAGTAGTTCTCAGCAATGGCGAAGTGGAACTTCCACGGGCCAAGGCGAACGGCTGACAGCTGACTCTCAAAGTAGTAAAAAATAGAGTTACGCGCAGATTTATCTGATTCACCTTTCCAGTACGCTAAGTTATCAACACCATCGATAAACTGTTTTTTCTCTTTAATCATCTTCTCGTTAACATCTTTAACCCCCGCAGCAGAGGCTAGAGTAGTAAAGAGATCCTGATGCCCTTGAATACCATTCAGTACTTGCCCTGCAGGAATAACGCCTGGCCATTTGACCATAGTTGGTACTCTGACCCCGCCTTCATAGGTTGTCATCTTTTCACCACGGAATGGTGTAGTACCACCATGAGGCCAGGAAGAGTGTTCAGGACCGTTATCTGTTGAGTAGACGATGATGGTGTTCTCGGTCAAGCCTCTTTTATTGAGCTCTTCGAGTAAATAACCAATGTCATCATCGTGTTGCATCATACCGCTGCCGTAGAGGTCATATTCACTAGTAAGGTGCTCTGCAGCGTAGCGCCATTTTTCATCTAAGCGTGTGTACAAGTGCATGCGGCTGGTGTTAATCCAGGTAAAGAATGGCTTGTTGTCTTTGATGGATTTGTCGATAAAGTTGACTGCCGCTGGCAGCATTTCCTCACGGTCAAAGTTCTTCATACGCTCCTGACCCAGAGGACCGGTGTCAGTACATTTTTGTTTACCAACAGCCCCAAACCTAGGCTCAACCGTTTTGTCTTCGGTTTCCGTAGCGAAGCAATGTAATACGCCACGAGTACCAAATTTTTTCTCATACTCTTCTACTGAGCCGGAATATGCTTTAGCAAAATTCTGGAAGTCTCTCTGTTCGTGTTCTTCTTGGGTGTTCAAGTGATACAAATTGCCGAAGAACTCATCAAAACCATGGACAGTTGGTAAGGAAAAGTTTTGGTCGCCCAGGTGGTTTTTACCAAACTGTCCAGTCGCATAGCCTGCTTCTTTTAACACCTCAGCTAGGGAAGGCGAGCCTTTTTTTAGCCCTAACGTACCGCCTGGCATTTGGACTGTAGTCATGCCCGAACGAATCGGGTATTGCCCAGTAATAAATGCTGCACGGCCCGCGGTAGAGCTAGGCTGAGCATAGTGGTCGGTAAACATGATGCCTTCTTTCGCAATGCTGTCGATGTTAGGTGTTTTATACCCCATCGTCGCCAAGCCATAAGCACTGACATTCTGCCAACCAATATCATCGCCGAAAATTACCACAATATTTGGCTTTTCAGCGGCCAGAGCCGTTACAGGTAAAGCTGCTCCTATCATTGCTGCAATTGACTTAATTTTCATAGACTCGTTTCCATATGCTACTTGCTGTCTACGAGAGTATAGTGCAATGATTTTATTCGGTTTGAGTTTGAATAGATTTTTTTATGTAGTGGTTGGGATCTGTAGATGTTTATCAGCCGGTTCTTTTTAAGGCTGAGTTACTGTCGATACAAAAAAGTGGTCAATAGTCGTAGCTGTTACTTACTTTTCTTCAAATAAAAAAAGCCAGCAGATAGAGGGCTGCTGGCAAAATCTTTGGGCTTCTTTCTTTTTGTAATACCCGAGTAATTGAGGTTACTTAGGTATACTCCCGGGAAATTTATCACCGCGCCCCGATAAGATTTACTGCCAGAAGAGTTTCTTCTCTGAGATTTTCATCTGGCAGGCTATTTTAATAGCCGAGAAATCAACGCGGTGCGTTTTTTGTCACGGGAGATTCGGAGATTAACCTTGTTTACGAATCAGGTAGTCAAATGCGCCTAAACTTGCTTTTGCACCTTCACCCATCGCGATGATGATCTGTTTGTAAGGTACTGTTGTTGCGTCACCTGCTGCAAATACACCTTCCATGCTGGTTTCGCCATGGCTGCCTACTTCAATTTCACCACGTGGAGACAAGTTTACATCAGAGTCTTTCAGCCACTCAGTATTAGGAACTAGACCGATTTGGACGAAGATACCTGACAGTTCAATCTCTTTGATCTCATCTGTGTTGCGGTCTTTGTATTTCAGGCTAGTCACACGCTTGCCATCACCAACAACTTCAGTGGTTTGTGCCATTGTAATGATTTCAACGTTTGGCAGTGAGTTCGCTTTGTTGATAAGTACTTGGTCAGCACGTAGTACGTCAGCGAATTCAAGAACCGTTACATGCTCCACGATACCGGCAAGGTCAATAGCCGCTTCGATACCTGAGTTACCGCCACCAATAACGGCAGTTTTCTTACCTTTGAACAGCGGACCGTCACAGTGTGGGCAGTATGCAACACCTTTGTTTCGGTACTCTTGCTCGCCTGGTACGTTCATTTCACGCCAGCGCGCACCTGGGCTTAGGATAACGCTCTGGCTCTTAAGTGTTGCACCACTTTCTAACTGAACATGGATAAGGCCATCTTCAGTATGCGCAGCACCCATAATTTTCTTAGCGACTTGTTCAGTTACTACGTCAACGTCGTACTCTTTTAAGTGCTCACCAAGATCGGCTGCCAGCTTAGGACCTTCAGTACGTTTTACTGAGATAAAGTTTTCGATAGCCATGGTGTCCATAACCTGACCACCAAAACGCTTAGCGACAACACCAGTACGGATACCTTTACGAGCCGCGTAAAGCGCTGCTGCACTACCACCAGGGCCACCGCCTACAACAAGTACGTCGTATGCTTCTTTTTCATCCAGTGCTTTAGCTGCTTTTTCGCTTGCACCGTCGTCTACTTTATTAAGAATTTCAGTCAGTGACATACGGCCTTGGCCGAATAGCTCACCGTTAACAAATACGCTTGGTACAGCCATGATATCGCGCTGCTTAACTTCGTCCTGGAACAAAGCACCATCGATCATTGTCGCTTTCACTTTCGGGTTGATAGCAGCCATCATGTTGAATGCCTGAACAACATCAGGACAGTTTTGACAAGATAGAGAAATAAAGATTTCTACATCCAGATCTTTATCAAGTGCAGCGATTTGCTCAATCACTTCTGGCTCAAGCTTGATTGGATGACCACCGGAGTGAAGAAGTGCAAGGACTAAAGATGTAAATTCGTGACCCATAGGCAGGCCTGCAAAGCGAAGCGATGTGCCTTTCGTCGGGTTTGTTACCGCCATTACTGGCTTACGATCGCTAGCCGCGTCATCACGAACAACAGTAATAAGGTCGCTCATTTCTGCGATTTGATTCGCCAGAGACAGAATATCGTTGGCCGCTTTGCTTTCATCTAGGCTAACCACTAGACGGACGTCTTCTTTTACATTAGCCAGATATTGTTTAAGTTGTTGTTGAATCGCTTGGTCTAACATAGTCGTTATTACCTTTAAATAGACAGAAGAGTGGTTACTCTGGATAAAAACAATGAGGAGAGAACAAACCGGGCAGAAGGTCGTCAAGGTATCTAACCCGGAGTGTTCTCAAATTAGGTCTGGTTCTTAGACTGAACCAGTTTCTTAGGCTGAGCCTAGGCTGACTAATCTAGAATTAGATTTTGCCTACTAGGTCTAGAGAAGGAGCTAGAGTTTCTTCGCCTTCTTTCCATTTAGCTGGACATACTTCACCTGGGTGAGCAGCAACGTACTGAGCAGCTTTCACTTTACGTAGTAGGTCTTCTGCGTCACGGCCGATGCCTTCTGCAGTGATTTCCATAGCTTGGATAGTACCTTCTGGGTCAACTAGGAAAGTAGCACGGTCTGCAAGACCTTGACCTTCACGCATCACACCGAAGTTGTTTGTGATGTTGCCAGTTTGGTCGCCAAGCATGTAGTAGTTGATCTTGCCGATAGTTTCAGAGCTGTCGTGCCATGCTTTGTGAGTGAAGTGAGTGTCAGTTGATACTGAGTAAACTTCTACGCCACGGCTTTGTAGTTCTGCGTAGTGGTCAGCTAGGTCACCTAGTTCAGTCGGACAAACGAATGTAAAGTCAGCTGGGTAGAAGAAGAATACTGCCCACTTACCTAGAACGTCTTGTTCTGTAACTTGTACGAATTCGCCTTCTTTAAACGCTGTAGCTGTAAATGGTTTGATTTTAGTATTGATCATTACTTTACTTTCCTTTCGGTTATTTTATCGGGTTAGCAAATCTTTTCTTGCTTTCGGTAAGTATATTGGCACCGGACTAAGATTAAATAAAATTGCTTTTGGCTATCTTATTGATAGCTGATTCCTATTTTCCTAAATAGACAAAGCCTATTACGCCGATTTTGTACCGACTATTCATAGAGTTTTGCTTTGCACTCACCGGTGAGTATCGATGGGTCTGCATTTATTCATCGCAACTCAGGTACTGTAAGTTTATTGTTTGTTATTATGATGTTAATTTAATGTTAATGCGTGTGACCGTGTTTAATAGCTGGTTGCGCAAACGATTTAAAGTCGCTTGGTCATCCGGTTCTGATGTTTTTTGCGCATTACAGTTTGAAAACCCGTTTTAGTGAGTGATTTAACGGGTTTTCTGTTTTGGTCTGGTTGACGGGGAAAGGGCTTGCGCTTCGGCTTCCCTTTAGCGTTTAGAGTGGAGCTTTGAAAAGCACTCTTAGGCGGTGAGAAAAGCAAAACTCCTTGTGGCTGCTTTGCTTGTATTGTTTCTTCGCTCGCTAGTACGTTTCTTTAATAAGGCCTTAAGCGCGTTTAACTACTTTGAAGTTATCCCACGCCTGACTGGTAGGCATCACTTCTAAACTGTTAATGTTGATGTGGCTTGGCTGCTCCGCAACCCAAAGCATGATGTCAGCAATATCCTCCGGCTGAAGAGGATTAGTGCCATCGTAAATTTGGTTGTACTTATCCTGATCACCGTTGAAGCGCACTAAACTGAATTCACTTTCCGACAAGCCCGGCTCTAAACTGGTGACACGAAGTCCCGTACCTGCGAAGTCTGATCGCAAGTTACGTGAAAACTGGGCAACAAACGCTTTACTCGCTCCGTAGACGTGCGCGCCCGGGTAACACCAGTTAGAAGCGATGCTCGCCAAGTTAATAATTGTCGCTTTAGGCTGTTCTAGGAGTATTGGCAGCAACGCATGGGTGACGTTAACAAGGCCGGTGACATTAGTGTCGATCATGGTATGCCAGTCGTCTAAGGAAGCCTGGTGAGCAGGGCTTGCTCCTAATGCCAGACCGGCATTGTTAATTAAAATTTCGATGTTCTTAAATTGCTCCGGTAACTGTTCAATTACCGTTTTTACATCTTCAGCATCCCGTACATCCAGAGCCGCAACATGGACATCACACGCCTGAGACAGCTCATCTGCGAGCGCATCCAATCGCTCCTTGCGTCGGCCTGTCAGTACTAATTGGTAACCTTCGTGACCAAAACACCGGGCTGCTGCCTGGCCGAAGCCTGATGTTGCACCGGTGATAAACACAGTAGGTAAATTCATAGTCAATGTCCTTATTCGTTTTAGCATCCGTAATTATTTAGAGGGTCTCGTCAGAGCATCCAAACCGCTCGAAGTAGAGTCAGGGCTGATAGGGTTAACATCAGATAGAATGCCCCTTGATGAATTATTTTTACGTTCTTGTATTTGAAAGCCAGTTTCCCCGCCATTAATGCTGTCATCGCAATCAGCGCATAACCTAGTGGGTGATCCGGCATAAAGTGCCACTGCTTGGTTATTACGTAACTGCTCCCGACAACAAAACAGGTGGTGAGAAAGAAATAGCTGATCAGGCTGTTGCGCTGCGCCTCAATTGGCATATTGCTGTAGCGCATGTATATCACAGCGGGTGCTCCTCCGGCGGATACTGCGCTGGTTGTCCAGCCTGACATAAACCCGCACAACACAGGTGATCGTGATAGCCGTAATGACAGGGCATTTTTGCTGTGACTGAGTGCGGCCAGTGCGAGTATGGCCCCAGGTACGATAACCTTGAGCAGATGATCCGGCAGGTTGAGCAATAAAAGATAGCCAAACGGTACGCCAAGTCCGGTCGCCCAAAGCAGGGGGCTCAGCGCTTTAAAATCGGTTTTGTTCCATGCAGAAGAGACCAGAGGCAAGCAAACTAGCAGATCTAACAGCAGCACTGCAGGTACCATGTCCGTTACGGGATACATCGAAGAAAGTACAAGGATGACCAAGGCTGAGAATCCGAAACCGGTATAGCCTCTTATAAACCCTGCGACAACTAATGTAGAAATGATGATAAATTCTGACACGTCGTACTTCCTTTCTCATTAACCACTTTCTCATTAACCACTTTTTTATTAATCACGTTCTTATTAATAAAGGTTAACGCTGTAAGTTACTTTACCTGGGCCAGACTGGTTTCTTTAGTACCAGTTGGGGTTATTTATGGGTGCAGATAAGGACATGAAAAATAATAAAAATAACGCCAAAATTTATGTTTGTGATGTATGGTTTATCTTGCTGTAAACCGCTCTCTAATGGCTGGTTTATAACAGCGAAGCGAGCTTTTTAATCCCTGCGTCTATTTTGTCTTTATCGATCGCGGAGAAACCCAGCCTTATGTACCTCCGGCTATCAATGTGGAAACGGGCAAAGTGAATGGTTCCTGGTTCTACCAGCACGCCAACATCCTGCGCTTTTTTCGCAAACACTTCACAGTCGATATGTTTGGGTAATTTCAGCCAGAATGAACTGCCTCCCATGGTTTCTGTGGTGACACATTGCGGCAGGTGCTTTTCTATCGACGTACGCATTTCTGTCCAGCGTTCCTGATAGCAGTTCTTCAGCTTGCGCAGATAGGTATCGTAATGCCCGAGAGAAATAAACAAGGCACAGGTGCGTTGGTTGTTGGCTGGTGGATGGCGGTACATCAGACGCCTGAGCGAACGTGTTGCCTGAATCAGAGGTCGCTCAGCCACCATATAACCTAATCTGAGTCCCGGAGACAAAGACTTGGATAAGCTGCCGATGTAAATAACCCGACCATGTTTATCCAGACTTTTAAGTGACGGGCTCGCCTGACTCAGTACATTGACTTCACTTTCGTAGTCATCCTCTATGATCACAAAGTCATATTTTTCTGCTGCATCCAGCAATGCCTGACGTCTCTGCATCGACATGGTGACATTGGTTGGCACTTGATGGCTTGGCGTCACGTAGACATAATCACATTTCTTCAGCTTGTCGTTAATTTCGATACCCTGGCAGTCTATGCCAATAGGAACAATATTTGCGCCGCGTGAGGCAAAGATATTACGCACATCCGGGTAGCCAGGCTCTTCAACGCCGATGGATGTGTCCTCATTTGCCAGTAGCTCTGCGAGCAGATAAAGGGAATTCTGTGTGCCGATGGACACCAGAATTTCTTCGTGATGGGCTTGTATGCCGCGTTTTGTCAGCACGTTGTTTTGTAATTGCTTAATCAGTGCTGGGTCGTCGCTGTCGATAGAGTCTGATATCCAGTCTTTCACCACACCTGCACGCTGCGATAACCGGCAGCATTCACGCCAGTGGTTGAGAGGGAACAGTGAGTGATCCGGTTGGCCGAACAGAAAAGGGTACGGGTAATCTTGCCAGTTTTTCGCTTTGGATATATTGCGCTGACTGCGCAGGTCTTTCTTGATCCGGTTGGTCCAGAAATGGGCAGGCTTTGCACCAAGAATGGCGTCGTTACGTGATGTTACTGAAGGGCTGCTTAAACTTAAACCTTCGTTTAATGCCTCAGTATTCGGATAGTAACCGCTGCGTTCCTGAGCCATTAAATAGCCCTCATCAACCAGCTTGTCATACACAAGCACAACGGTATTGCGGGATACCCGTAGCATTGATGCCAGCTTACGGCAGGACGGCAGAGCCTTATCTTCAAAGACGCCTTTACGCATTGCGTCAAGTAAGTGCTCCCTTATCTGTTCCTGCAAGCTTCTCTCTGGGGAGAACTGTATGTGCATCAGATATTCACTTTTCATAACCCAGCCTTTGACGTTGTCGCTATTTTTTAAAGAAACTGCGTATTAACGAAATAGCATTTGTTAACGAAATCGTGTCTTGTTAAGAGAATGTAAGCATCAAACATACCAACTTTTAATTTGTCATTTGCCAGCCGTATCAAATTCGGTTTGTCACCATAAAAAGCTGCAACTGGATCTATCTGCCAGACAAGGTGTTTGTCTAAGGTGGAAGCAAATCGAAGGAGAGTGTTTATGGATTACGGACAATCACATTTGGCACAGCAGCCAGCCCAGCATGATGTTGAACAGGTAGAAGCGTGGGATAAAGCGCATGTCTGGCATCACTTAACCCAACACGCGCTGTTTGAAAACCAGTCACCGCTTATCATGTCGCATGGTAAAGGCGAGTATGTCTGGGATATCAAAGGCAACCGTTATTTAGATGCGAGTTCGGGTGGCGTCTGGTGTGTCAATGTTGGTTATGGCCGTGAGCGAATTGCTGAGGTGATAAAAAATCAGGCACTGCAGTTGAACTATTTTGCAGGTTCCGCGGGATCTCCGGTGATGGCTGAGTTTGCGAGCAAACTGATTGAAAAAATGCCGGGCATGAGCCGTGTGTATTTCTCTAACTCTGGTTCAGAGGCGAATGAGAAAGCTTACAAAATCGTGCGCCAGATTGCGCATAAAAAATATGGCGGAAGAAAACATAAGATCCTTTACCGCGAGCGCGATTATCACGGCACGACCATTACTTGCCTGAGCTCTACCGGGCAAGAAGAGCGCAGAAAACAGTACGGTCCGTTTACACCGGGCTTTGTCGAGTTCCCTCACTGTTGTGAGTACCGCAGTCAGTTTACTTCCCTTGGAGACGATAGCACTGAGAGCTACGGCGTCAAAGCCGCGCAGCAACTGGAAGAGGTAATTTTACGTGAAGGGCCTGAAACGGTCGGCGCGATTGTCGTAGAACCGATCACCGCAGGTGGTGGAGTGATCACACCACCGGAAGGGTATTACGAAGAGATCCAGCGCATCTGTACAAAGTACGACATTCTGATCCACGTAGATGAAGTCGTGTGTGGCGTGGGTCGCACCGGTAAATGGTTCGGTTACCAGCATTACGGCATCAGGCCGGATATCGTTACGATGGCGAAAGGGGTTGCCTCAGCGTACGCCGCTATCTCTTGCACGGTAACAACGGAAGAAGTGTTCCAGCAGTTCAAGGATGATCCGTCTGATAAGTATGGGTATTTCCGAGACATCAGTACTTTTGGGGGCTGTACAATCGGTCCGGCTGCGGCACTGGAGAACTTAAAAATCATTGAAGAAGAGAACCTGATCGAGAATACCGCACAGGTTGGTGATTATTTGATGGCGAAACTTCAGCTGCTGAAACCGAAATATGAAATGGTTGGTGATGTCCGAGGCAAGGGGCTTTTCCTCGGTATTGAGCTGGTGGAAGACAAAGTGAGTAAAGAGCCGGTCAAAGAAGCGGTCGCTGCTGACATTGTGGCTAAATGCATGAAGCGGGGCGTACTCATCGGTCGTACCAACCGATCGTTTGAACGGTTTAATAACACACTGTGTCTGAGCCCGCCATTGACACTTACGATGGAGCAGGCGGATGAAATTGCGAATGTGATAGAGGCTGTTATTGCCGAAAAAGTCGCAGAGCCCGTGCTTTAACGTCTGCTTAAAACCATAATTATATAAGCGCCTTGGGGATCCCGTCAGTGGATTGCCAAGGCGCTTTTTCGTTTTATTTGCATGACACTAAATGCACTAACTTAGCGCACTGTATTGGTGCGTAACTGGACCAATAAAGAAATACTCTGGTACTACCTAACTACAACCTCAGTCCGTAATGTGAAGATGTCATACAGCACATAAGGAAGTGGACATGAAGACACTGATGAATAAATCATTGAAAACCAAATTGGCGACGAAAACGGTATTAATCGGCACTTTGCTTTGCTCACTGAATACCTGGGCAGCGAAAGAAGTGACCATCGGGTACCAGGGAATGTTTAACCCGATGAAGTATGCCATCGACCAGAAGTTAATTGAAAAAGAAACAGGTTACGACATCAAATGGCGCAAGTTTGATTCGGGCGCGAAAGCGATCACAGCTATGGCGGCAGGTGCTGTTGATATGACCGTTGCTGGTTCAAGCCCGATTGCCAGCGCGGCAAGTAACGGCGTTGAGATGGAGTTGGTCTGGGTAATGGAAAACATCGCAGATGCAGAAGCGTTGGTGGTGAAAAAAGGCAGCGGCATCAGCTCTCCTGCTGATCTGAAAGGCAAACGCATCGCAGTCCCATTTGTTTCTACTACCCACTTTCACATGCTGTTTGCTCTTGAACAATTTGGTCTGAGCGAGAAAGACGTCAAGCTAATCAACATGCAACCAAACGCGATTATGGCTGCTTGGCAGCGCGGTGATATTGATGGTGCTTTCATCTGGGATCCGGCTTTAGGCAAAATCAAGCAGGACGGCAGCGTGCTTATCAGCTCTAAGCAGCTTAGCGCGTGGGGAAAACCAACTTTCGACGGCATGATTGCGAACAAGCAGTTTGCGGCTGAAAACGGTGAGTTTGTTACCAAGTTTATCTCGGTTGTGGCTAACGTTGATGAGCAGTACCGTGCAGGGAAAGAAACCTTCAGCGCGAATGACCCGATCGCAATCTCTGTTGCGAAGCTGTCTGGCGGCGAGCCAGAAGGTGTGGTTGACGCAATGAGCCTGTACGAGTTCCTGGACGTGGATACTCAGCTTTCTTGTCAGTGGCTGGGCTGTGGTAAAGAAGGCGGTGCGACGAAAGCGCTCGAAGCAACATCTGCTTTCTTGTTGAAAGAGAAGAAGATATCAGCACTGATGCCGGATTACAGCGTATTTGTTAACCCAAGCTACGCTCAGGCTGCAAAAGCTCAATAATCACAATCATTGCAAAACAAGGAAGTAGCGTATGTCTGCAGAGAAAACACTGAAAATAGAAGACGTATCTGTCGTGTATGAAGATCGTCAGGGTGGAGAGCCTGTTCTGGCACTATCGGGTGTGAATCTAGAGATAGAGCAGGGCGATCTGGTGGTTGCACTCGGGGCTTCTGGCTGTGGCAAAACGACACTGTTGAATCTGATGGCTGGGTTTATCACTCCGACAGAAGGGTATCTGACTCTGGGCGACTCATCGGTGGAAGGCTTACCCCGCGTTGTCATGGGACGTGATATTGGTGACCAGATAAATGGCCCAAGCGCTGACCGGGGCGTGGTGTTTCAAAAGCATGCGTTATTTCCTTGGCTGAATGTAATCGAAAATACAGCCTTTGGTTTAAAACTAAGAGGCGTTAGCAAAGAAGAGCGCCTGGAACGTGCGGCTAAGTATCTTGAATTGGTTGGTCTGGAGGGTTTCCACCATCACAAGGTGTATCAGCTTTCTGGTGGTATGCAGCAGCGTGTGGGTATTGCCCGGGCTTTAACCAATGACCCAAGTATTCTTTTGCTCGATGAGCCATTAGGTGCGCTTGATGCGTTAACCCGTGAGACCTTACAAGAGCTGCTGCTTGATGCGTGGCAGACCACTAACAAAATGATGTTCTTCATCACTCACAGTGTCGAAGAGGCATTATTTATGGCATCACGCCTTATTGTGATGTCACCAAGACCGGGACGCATTACTCATAGCTTTGATTTGGATTTCAATAAGCGTTTTCTTGAGTGCCGGGATGCGCGAGCAGTGAAATCCATGCCCGATTTTATCGAGATGCGTGAAAAGATCCTTTCCATCATTCACCAGGATGAAGTGCCGGAGGTGGCGTAATGAACCAGGCAGCTATTTTGAAAGAAACAGCGACGGCGGAGCCGGAGATGAAACAAGAATGCGTACAGAGAGAGCAGACAACAGAAGCACCTGTTGAAAAAAGCAAACAGGACAGTGTGATTCACAAAACGCCTCCGTTTTATGCACTGGTCAATGCGATTAAGAAGAAAACGCTGGTACCAGGTAATTATTATGGTGAGCCTGGGCAGGGTGATTCGCGTATTGTTTCTGTCATCGCGAGTGTATTCTTTATCGCATTGTGGGCGTTAGTCACTGAGATGGGCTGGGTCAAACCACTATTCTTACCGGCTCCCAGTGCGGTGATAGAGCGATTTGGTGATTTGGTGGTTAACGGATTCTCAGGCGTATCACTGACGGATCACCTGGCGGCCAGTCTCGGTCGTGTGTTTGGTGCCTTTTTCCTTGCTGTTGTTACCGCTGTGCCAATCGGTATTCTTATCGGTTCTAATGTCTGGATTCGCGGTATTTTCGACCCTATGATTGAGTTCTACCGTCCGTTGCCTCCTCTTGCGTACCTGCCGTTAGTGATCATCTGGCTGGGTATTGATGAGACCAGTAAAGTGACGCTGATTTACCTGGCGATGTTTGCGCCAATAGCACTGAGCGCCCGGGCGGGAGTGAACTCAGCACGCAGTGAGCAGATTCAGGCAGCGTATTCAATGGGTGCTACTAAAGCTCAAGTGCTTTATCACGTCATCATTAAGAGTGCGATGCCGGAAATCCTGACCGGTCTGCGTATCGGTATCGGCTTTGGCTGGACAACGCTGGTGGCAAGTGAAATGGTCGCCGCTGAAGCGGGGATCGGCTTTATGGTGCTGAACGCCGCAGAATTCTTGGTTACCGATGTTGTGATCGCCGGTATCATTATTATCGGTGTGATTGCCTATGCGTTTGATTTGTTCATGCGTTATCTGGAGAAAAAGCTGGTGCCTTGGAAAGGGTACTAAACGTCACTCATTGACAATGTGTTTTTAGAGGCCAGCATTCACTGCTGGCCTTTTTCATGCCGATCGCTTAACAGCCGCTGGCATGTTACAGAGTCTTGTCATCCTGAACAGCGACGAAGGAGCGTGATTCAGGATCTTCTGCCCGAGTACTCTGCAGTCAAAGATATTTCACTGTCTTTTAAGCGCGCTGATTTTAGATTCCTAGTCTCGCCAAGGCTCGCTGGAATGACTAAATAAGGGTGATTGTCAGCTTCAATAACCTGTCAGCTCCATATAGCCAGTTCCTGAATGAGAGCCTTCAATTGTTACCGGACCTTCCCAGTAAGGTACCGTCAGCGGCATTTTGGCGTTTGGGTTGAGTGCTGTAACCGTGAGGTCAATTTGTTGGATCGGAATCGAAAGCTGCCACTCTGTCGGGTAATTTCGTCCCTGAATCTTCGTTTGCTTGATCACTTGTAAGCGGATTCCGCTTTGCCCGATGGTGGTTCCTGTACCATCTTTATGCATCAGCTTTGCATGTGAGTAACTGGCTTGTCCTGTTTTTGAATCGCGAAGCTGGAACACGACTAAGCTGGTATCATCACTTAACCTGAGCGCAAACCAGTCCCAGCCTTGCTGGGAATTGAGCAAAAATTGCGAGCTCCACTCTCTATCTATCCATCCTTTGCCCGACACCTGATGAGTTTTGCCGTCAATGGTGACTTCTCCTTTCACATCAATAAACGGTTGGCTGTAGTAATAGGATGCGACCTGACCATCGGCACTTTTTGTGCTGTAACCCCGGTCTCCCTGCTTTTGATAGGGCGCATTACTGGTCAGCGTCAGTGAGTAAGCAAACTGCCGGGAGTGAGTGACTAAGGTTGCAGGGAATAGGTCATCGGTTGACGACCTCCATTGCCAGTCATCGAGATACACACGAAAGGGCGAGCCGTCTACTCCTGCAAACTGAGCCTGCCCCCGCGACCATTTTTCATCAGCGTAGTGTTTATCTCTGGTGGTGACAGCGCTGTGTGCCATGTAAATTTGCTGGCTTTGCCATGTAGTTTTGTTTGTTTGCTGCTCATTTGTCTGAGGTGCGGCTGCGAAACGAAATTGTGTCCATTGAAGACCAAGCGGCTGACCTTGCTCATCGGTCAGGTTCGCGGTTAAGTACCACCATTCATGGCGAAAATCGTCATGGGCCCGGTGATCGGCCGGGAAGGTGAGCTCAACGCCTTTCACCACGGGAGTGAATGCATCGCTTTGTGCTTCATTTGTCCCTAATAACGCCCCCATATCTCGTGGCTTGGGTTCTTCACAGCCAATAATAGATAAGCAGCCGAGAATCAGGATGAGGCTTTTCACAATGCACTTCATCACAGCACCTCGCTCTGCAAACTTGCCATCATTGGTTTGCTTACCAAGCGCCAGAGAGGAATCAAGGTCGCGATAACTGCAACGACAATGGTGATGCAGGCGATACTCAGCGCATCACTCCAGCTCCAGAGGTAAGTTAAGCTCCAGCCAAAAGCGCGCAGGGTTACAACATCAGTCAGTATATATCCGACTAATGCGCCAAGCGGCAAAGCGATAACCAGCGTGAAGCTGACTAAAGCTGCGATTTGCCCGACGACCATTGCCATCAGCTTACGGCGGTTTACGCCTAGTGCATACAACCTTGCGATGGCAGTTGTACGGGCGTCGAGCAACATGAAGCAGGCACTAAACAAACCAATCACGGCCACCATTAAGGTTACGCTATTGAGTGCTCGGGTAATTGCAAAAGTTTGTGAGAAGATTTCCAGGGCTGTGGACTTGATTTTCGCCTGATCGTAGAGCTGGCCTGGATGCAGTTTCAGCTGCTGTTGCAGGTGTTCGTACATCGCTTTTCTATCACCTGAGACTTTGATGCCAAGGCTAACTGGTAAATCGGTAAAACCATTCTCCCGCCACAGTTTAGGAGCGAGCAAAACTTCACCTTTGGGAGCGCCGTAGTCAAAGAAAATGGCTCCGACGCTAAGCATCTTGTTTGGCAGCGCATCGAGTTTAAGTTGACTGCCGAGGGATAAACCGAGTTTCACCGCGGTTGGTTCACTGATTGCAACCAACTCACCCCGGTAGAAGCGCTGCCAGAAATCAGCAACGTGAGATTTAAACACCATAGTCTGCTCTAAGGTGTATTTATCTTTGGTGCCAAGCAAGATGGGTAAACCTTGCAGATTGTCGTCGACATAATACTGCTTATAGACCTTCTCAACGTTGCTGAAATGCTCCAGAGCATGCTCAACACTGGCGATTTCACCTTGTGACGGACTGACGTAAATATCCGCGTGCAGTCTTTGGTTAAGCCATTGCTTCAAGGTAGATTCAAAGCTGCCGACTAAGGTATTCATGCCGATATTGGCAGTCACTGCGAGCAATAAAGCCATCATAGCGAGCGAGAGGGGCGAGACCAGTTCGAGCAGCTCGGCAAACAGGTACTGGAGTAAGCCGGATGTAGTGCGCTGTTCGCTCCAGCGCGCTAACGAGACCAGTGTTTTCGGCAGGTACAAAGGAATAGATACCACTAACACGCCGAGCCATAGCATGGTAAAGCGGTGATGCTCACTTATCCATAACCCCGCCAACGCGGACACGGTGAGTATTGTGCCGATGATGAAGAGCTGATTCTCGTTGGATGTTTCTGGGGCTTGATACAATCCGCCATGAGAAGAAAGTGGCTGGTGAATTCGCTGTTTAAAGTGTTGCCAGCACGCGAGCAGCGTTGCTGCTAAAGTGAGTAACAGAGCCTGTGCCCACCATTGCCACTGCCAGGTGCCTGGCAGCAGGGTTGCTCCATAAAGCTGCTCAAGTGTCAGTGCGACAGTAGGATGCAGCCAGTGGCTAAGTTGCATACCTAAAACGAAACCAAGTGAAGCGCCAATGGTAACCAGAATCGTCAGTTCTACTAACAAAGCTGCAAACACAATTGTCGGCGCAATGCCGGCTTGCTGGATTTGTACCAAAAGACGATTACGTTTAAGTAAACTGTACTTCACACCGTTGTAGGCGATGAACAGACCGACCACAAACGCCAGTAAGCTCATTGCTGTGAGATTGAGGTGAAAGCTTTCTGTCAGCGAACCAAGATCGGTACTCTGGTTGTTGGTAATCCATTGCCCCTTTGCGCCGACCAGACTCTGCCATTTCGGCAGCGCATTTCTGTCTGTATCGCCATCTGTTCTAAAAACGGCGATATAGCTCAGCTGCCCTTGTTTGTTGAGTAACTGCTGGGCGAAACCAATATCCGTTAGCATCCGACTGCCGAGTTGCCATTCATCAGGCAGTACGATGACTTTGGTTTTTATGTTATCCAGAATCATGAACGCAACTTCCCCCACGCTCTGATACTGAGATTGACTTATCATGACAATCGGCTCGCCAGCCAAGAGCTCAGGCAGAGGCAAGGCGCTATCAAACAGGGAAGCATCGTGCTTGTCATCGGCATCGCCGGAGTAACGGGACCGCGACGAGAGTGCCGCAATCAGGTCACTCCCCTGTACAGACCAACGACGTCCTTGTTCATCCCTGACTTTTCCTTCAATCACCGGCAGTGAGGCGCTCAGTCCTTGCTGTCTTAGTGAAAAGTAGAGTGATTCGGGTAAATAGCGCTGACCGGCAGGAGGAACAACCAGGTTTTGTGCTTGTACACTTAGCTGCTCGGTGGACTGCGCATAACTGCGCTTGGCATTGAGGTTGATGGCCTGCACCGCAACAAATAACGTCACGGCCAGCACGATCCCAATCAGAATCGCAGCTGCCTGTAAGGGAGCCTGGCGGTAATGCGAGACAAACAAGTTAAGGGTCAGCTGGGTATGCGCTAGCCTAGTTTTCATCATGGTGCAGATCGCGGCTTTTCGGCTCTGGAGTATGGTGCTCGTGAGCAAGGTTCTTATCAGACGCGAGACCATTTGTCAGTTGATCATTTCTGAAACGTCCGTTGTTCAGGCAGCCATTATTCAAACGTAAATGGGTCTGCATAAATCCGGCACACTCCGGGCTGTGAGTGACCAAAAGTACCGAGGTGTTACCCTGAGCAGTTATTTCCCTGAGCAGCTTCATAACCTCTAAACCGGCTTTTTGATCGAGGTTGCCTGTTGGCTCATCAGCAAGTAAGAGTTTAGGTTTGTGGGCTAAGGCTCTCGCTATTGCCACACGTTGTTGCTGACCACCTGATAAGGCAGAGACATGTCTGTCGAGCAGGGGGCTTATACCTAATGTTTCCACCAGATAGTCGCACCATTCGTTCCATTTTTGTTGGTTCAGGTGCAGTGGAAAGGCAATGTTCTGCTTAACATTGAGTGGGGTTAACAGGTTGAATTGCTGGAAGATCACGCCGAGTTTCTGATAGCGAAAGCGGCTCCATTGTGCGTCTTTCCATGCGGCGGTGTTTTCTCCATCCAACCATAGCTCACCATTAGTGAGAGGCTCAAAGCCTGCAATCACATTGAGAAGGGTACTTTTCCCGCTACCACTTGCCCCCGTTAATGCGATACTTGCTCCCCTTGCCAGAGTGAAATTGACATTTTCCAGTACGCGGTGCGTCTCTTTACCATCAACAAAGCTTTTGCTGGCTGTTTTAAGTGTGACAAGTGGACGTCCCATTCTCTCTCCCTGAGTCGATGCGGAGTTGTTTCTTTTGGCGTTTTTTATCTATGAAGTCTAGACAATTTGTACTCAAAACGAGACCAGATGGATTAGGAGAGTAGTGGTACGACAGAATCGCTTGGTGATCACAAGCCGTGAAGAGCGCCCGCCGTGAAGGTTCTGGACAAAAGTTACTTAGATTTTTTACTTAAATTAGCAAAACACGAATAACTTCGAGTATGGAAAACACATAATTGTGCATCATGCCTATTCGGAGATAATAAAAAGTATTCTTAGTCGGCGAAATCAAATGTTTCTCGAAGCTGGAGGTAAGAATCCATCTTATCAATTTCACAATAATTCTTTATGTCTCTCAAAACGTTGCTCGGAAATTTAAGCCTGAGATACGGTGGATTAAAATTAACCGATTGTTAACGAGGGAACAAGGATAAGTCGGTGAACACGCTAAAGGTATTCAAGGAATCCGAGATCATATTCAATGAAGAGGAAGCAAGAGAAATCCTCATTCGTTTTTTTCCAGCTGATAGAAATAAAATTATGGTGGCATCTATCACAACTGAGTTGATAAGTTTTGCTCAAGCTCTCCTTTTAGAAGCTATTGATGCCTCATTTTCAATTGGTATTGTGAAGGGGTTATGGAAATCCACCCTTAACCCAAGAGCTCCATTTAAAAAAGTAATAGAGAAGCTAATAACTTCACTGGGCCCTCACTTTTTTCATCATGCGACTACACAAGACCTCAGGAACGTAGAGATTTACCAATTCGTAGTAGATGCTCTTAATCAAAGGTTCAAGTCAGATTTAAATATATTATTATCAGGAATAGCTATTAAAAACCCACTTATTTTACCTAGATATGAACAGATCATTAGTAAACGAGTATGGGTTTAGCATGTCAAAGAAAGCTATTTTTACCGTATTGGTGATTTTGAGTGTGCTGATAATTATACGCCCAAGGGAAGACACACTATTAAGGTGCGCAATGTCCGGCTCCATGAAGTTTTTTAGTAGTGATAACTGTATGACTTATTTTGAGGTGTTTGGGTATTCAGAAAAAGTATACCAAGACCTTAGTGAAAACTTCGATGTAACTTCTCTTCTTAACCTGAATCCAGAACGTAAATATTACTTTGCTCAGTTATATTTAGATAGTGGTAATGACATAAATATGGCTAAACGAGCTATGCCGATACACGGTGCAATTCTTAAAGATGATCTGGAAGAGTTTTATTGGTTGCTCGATAAGAACGCTGACCCAAGTGTTATTGATCACTTAACTGATTTAGATGCTTACGACTTTATTGACCTTATGGTTGAAAAACATGCTACGCCAAATAGGTTGGAAATGCAGAAAGTGTTAGATCGTTATAAACACTCGTCGTAACGATACATTTGCGTTTTAGCGATATCGAGATAAGGGTCAATTACAATCATTAGCGAGGTCAGGTCTTGCCTTTTGTTACTCGTTAGTTTTCTATGCCAAAGTTAATTGAAAATCATCGTGCGTTTTTTACTAAAGTTTAGATTGTTAAGATACTGAATTTTAAGTATTAAAAAAGGGACCCGAGTCAAACTCAGATCCCTCCGGAACTTATTAGCCTAGGGCGATATTGCCTGAGCTTTAAGATCGATACAACATGGTTGGCTTACACGTAGTACGCTTCAACCGTGCCTTTAAGCTGAATAAGCATAGGGTTGCCGTAACGGTCTTTTGCTTTAGGAGACGCGATTTTAACCCAGCCTTCGCTCACGCAGTACTCTTCAACGTCAGTACGCTCTTTGCCGTTGAAACGAATACCGATTTGGTGCTCAAAGCACTCTTTCACAAAGAATGGGCTACGTGGGTTGCCCGCAAGGCGATCTGGTAAATCTGGTTTAGTAGTGTCGTTCATTTTCTGACCTGGAATCCGTAAAGAAAGTGCGCCATTGTAGACAGTGTCAGCGCTTGGTTCAAGATAACCGTTAACTAATCTGCTCTCGGAACAGCTTTGGGCTGACCCCTGCTTTTCGCTTGAATACGCGTGAGAAATAGAGCGGATCGGAATAGCCGACAATCCGCCCGATATGATTTATCGAATAGTGCGTCGTGACTAACAACTGCTTGGCTCGGCTGATCCTCTGATCATCACGCCATTGGGTTATCGTCATTTTCATTTCGTCACGGAACAAGTGACCCAAACGAGAAGGAGACAAACAGGTATGTGCCGCTATCTCTTCCAGTGTAAAGTCTTGGTTCAGGTTCTGGGTCATGTAGTTAGTCGCTTGAACAATCCGTGGATCCAGCGCTTTACTCACTACGTCCGGTTGCAATGACTTACAGCGGATCAGCAGTTGTTCGAGTAAATTAATCGCGAGATCATTACGATACGGTAGATCTGACTTAGCGGTGTATTCAATATCAACGAACAGACTCTCAATATGGTCAATATCTTGAGCAGATAAACCGCTTGTTACGTAAACACCGTTGCGCTCTTCTTGCCAGCTTAACCAGTCGTTCCAGAATGCACGTGGACGAAAGTAGACCCAGCGGTGGAACCACGAAGCGTTATCGGTTTTACGGCGGTAATGGTGTGCTGCACTTGGTGGGAACAATAGGATATCGCCGGCTTTCACATGGAACTCATGTTCGCCAGAGAAAATAGTACCTTCACCTTTACTAGTGATATTGATGATATACCCTTTCATACCATTTTGACGGTCAATGGTATAGTCGAGTTCATCGCCTTCGATGATTGGCGTCAGACCTGCAACTAAATGTGCATCAAAATCATATCCGGGCTTGAGAGGATCGGTATTTTGCATAGATCAACAGTTACTAGAATTTTGTCTAGTGTATGTTGAGGCCGAAAGTATTGCGATTTTCGACGTCACATTTTATCTAATACGATCCACTGAGTGGCGGAAAAAGCTTCACGAAACAGATCGGGTTTTATTGAGCGGCGAATTGACTCGCTTGGAAGCCCATGCCTGCGTCGCTGCCAATCGGATAAATTCACTTGTTTAGATGATTCTTTTACGTCTGATTCTAACGGCGTAATCTTATGACGAATGTCAAGCCGCGTTGGAATACTGTTACGAGCTAAATACTCAATAACCACTGCTTTTTCGTGAAAGTAATAATTCATGTTGATGGATAATTTATCCCCGTGCTGCAGCTGGCACCACTGTTCAATACGATTTTGACGGTGACGATACTTCCATTCAGCTTGCGAAGAATCTAACTGCTCACCATTGTTAAGCAACTCAAGATGGCCATGAAAGACAAGCTTCTCGCCATAAAAGAGTTGAAACTGTGTCGGACATAGCTCGGCTACGCGCAGCGTCCATTGATGACTGTGAATATCTAAAGCATGTGCAACTTGGGAATCGTCAACCGTCATAATTACCTCGATAATACCAATCACAGTAAATAAGTGATCAGAAGTAGCGTAGGGAAAATGCTAGAGAACTAGGCGAGATTTTTCGATAAGTAGTTATTCTACAATCAAAAATTTCAACGCAGTTATCGAGTATTTTAACAAGCTAGAATGACCAGTTATTTACTACGATTGGTATAATACCCCCTCAGCGAGCTGAGGGGGTTATTGATTAAACGCCAGAAGCTAAACGGTAGTACAAGCTGTTAGTTTTTAGCTCTTGCTTGAACTTACGAGTTTCTGTGTTTTCATCGATTACAACCATTTCCATACCTAGAATGTCAGCGTAATCCGCTAGTGTATCAACACTCACTTGTTGGCTGTATGCACTGTGGTGTGCGCCACCTGCGTGAATCCAGGTTGCCGCTGCAACTTGTAGGTTTGGCATTGGTTCCCAAAGTGCGTGTGCCACAGGTAGGTGAGGCATAGTTTGTGGTGGGTTAACGGTTTTCACTGTGTTCACAACCATGCGGAAGCGGTTACCCAAATCAATCACAGAAACGTTCAGAGCGTTACCTTCTTTACCGCTAAATAGCAGTCGAGGAACATCACACTTCAGGCCGATAGTATGGCGATGGATTTCTAGCTTAGGTTTAGCAGAAGCAATGGTTGGACACACTTCTAGCATGTGTGCGCCTAGAGCCTGATCCGTTGCACCGAAGTTGTAGGTGTAATCTTCCATAAACGAAGTACCACCTTCACGACCTTTACCCATCTGCTTCATGATGTGAACCATAGCCGATGTTTTCCAGTCACCCTCACCGCCGTAGCCGAAGCCTTTCGCCATTAGGCGCTGGGTTGCAAGGCCTGGTAGAGAGCCTAGACCCGTTAAGTTTTCAAACGTGTTAGTAAAGGCACTTGCGCCCACATCTGTAAGGAAACGCTCCATACCCACTTCTAAGCGAGCTTCGTGTTGCATCAGTTTAAGCAGCGTAGGATCAGTCAGTAGCTCAGACTTCATTTCGTAAGTAGAAGCGTATTCATCAAGCATGCGCGCTACGTCTGCATCTGATACAGACTGGATTACGTCTGTTAGTTCGCCAAGGCCGTAAGCGTTAACTTCATAGCCGAACTGGATTTGAGCAGAAACCTTGTTACCTTCTGTAACCGCAACCTGACGCATGTTGTCACCGAAGCGAGCTACTTTCAGGTTTTGACCTGCATCGATACCGATCGCCGCACGACACCAGTCATCAATTTCTGCGTGAACGTTAGGGTTTTGCCAATGACCAACCACAACTTTACGGTCGATATCCATGCGTGTACCGATGAAACCAAACTCACGACAACCATGCGCACTTTGGTGCGTGTTCATGTAGTTCATGTCGATGTCATCCCATGGAAGACCTGCATTGAACTGAGTGTGTAGGTGAAGGAATGGTTTGTTCAGTTGAGAAAGACCTGCAATCCACATTTTCGCTGGAGAGAAAGTGTGCATCCAAAGAACCAGACCGATACAGTCAGGATCGTTATTTGCTGCGCGACATACGTTTAGAATTTCGTCTGGCGATTTAACCGTACCTTTATCAACCATAGGCACTGAAATAGCGCTTGTTTCATTAAAGCTTGCTACGATTTGAGCACTGTCTTGTGCTACGTTTTCAAGAACTTTTGGTCCGTAAAGCGTTTGTGAACCAGTAACAAACCAAACTTGTTTTTCGTTAAATACTTTCATGACTTACCCTTTATTTTTTGTTCTTTGCTGACTGACCGTAATATGCATTTGCCCCGTGTTTACGTAGGTAATGCTTGTCGAGCAACGCTTGATTGATATATTCCACAGAAGGATTGATTTGCAGTGTTTGCAGAGCCATACCTGCTACCACTTCGGTCACTACTGCGTTATGTACCGCGTTGTGAGCGTCTTTACCCCAACAAAACGGTGCATGTTCTTTGACTAGAATGCCCGGAATTGCCATTGGATTTTCATCACCGATGGTTTCAGCAATCACAACGCCAGTATTCAGTTCGTAATCGTTCGCAATTTCTTCATTGGTCAGCGCACGAGTACACGGAATGCTGCCGTAGAAATAGTCTGCATGAGTGGTGCCTAGGGCGGGGATTGCTTTACCTGCCTGTGCCCATGCGGTTGCCTGCGGTGAGTGCGTGTGCACAACACCACCAATTTTTGCGTAAGTGCGATACATCACCAGGTGAGTCGCGGTATCAGAAGATGGGTTAAGATCTCCCTCAACCACATTACCTTCCAGATCGACCACCACCATGTTTTCTGCGCTTAGGTCTTCGTATGCTACGCCGCTTGGTTTAATCACCACCAAACCAGATTCACGATCGATAGCTGAAACGTTGCCCCAAGTGAACGTCACTAAGTTGTGACGCTCCAAATCAAGGTTGGCTTGCCAAACGTCGTGACGCAGTGTTTTCAGGCGCTCTTCTTGGTTTAAAAAAAGCTTGGTTACCCATTAGCTGCGCTCCTGAGAAAGTTTCGATTCTGAAATTTGCTCGATGTGCTGGCCCAGCTCACGGTAGCCTGCGTAACGCTGTTTGCGCACCGTTTCCGCTGCTGCATTTGGTTTGTAAACCTGGCTGATTGGGCTAGCCATTGCTTTTTGTGCCTGCTGTGCGTCTTCATATACGCCCGCCGCGACGGCTGCAAAGATTGCTGCGCCAAGCGCACAACATTGCTCAGAGCTTGCTACTGCGATTTCGCGACCAATAACATCCGCACACATCTGCATCACGTAAGGCGATTTTTGCGAGATACCGCCGATAGCGATAACACGCTCAACATCCATACCCTGATCAACAAAGCAATCAACAATCGCTTTTGCGCCGTGAGCGGTCGATTCAACCAATGCTGCAAACATTGCTGGTGCAGTAGAACCAAGGTTGAGGTCTGTGAATGCACCTTTTAGGCGTTGGTTCGCGTAAGGAGTACGACGGCCGTTATGCCAGTCCATCGCTAATGGCGAGTTTTCATTGAAGCCATATTCCTGTGCTGCTTGTGCAAGCATTGGGATCATGGCGTCATCAAGCTGCTCCATCACTTTTGCTGCTTCAGGGTTATCTTTCGCTAGTTGTTGGATTGGCCACATCAGTACACGTTTGTACCAGGCGTAAGCATCACCAAATGCGGACTGACCCGCTTCAAGCGCCATTAGACCTGGAAGCGCACTGCCTTTCACTTGACCACAGATACCGTGGATGGTCTTGTCGCCAACTTTGTCCGCATCAACCATCAGGATGTCACAAGTAGACGTACCGATAACTTTTACTAAGTCGTGCTCACCTGCACCAGCGCCTACTGCACCCATGTGACAGTCGAATTCACCAACCGCGACTGCTAAACCAACCGGTAGACCAAGTTTTTCAGCCCACTCTTGCGTCAAGTAACCCGCGACATCTTCAGAAGTGTAAACCTCATCAAACATACGCTCACGAATGCCATCCAGGGTTGGAGAAATCGCAGAAAGGAATTTTTGATCTGGTAAGCCGCCCCAGCTGTCATGCCACATTGCTTTATGACCAGCAGCACAAATGCCATGACGGAATTTACTTGGGTGCTCGTTGCCACTTAACAGCGCAGGAATCCAGTCACAAAGCTCAACCCAACTATGAGCGTGTTTAGCCACTTGCTCGTCTTGTTCGCTTACCCAAGCCGCTTTCGCCCAGAACCATTCAGAAGAGTAGATACCGCCAATGTACTTGGTGTAGTCGATAAACTCGCCGCCATGAGCCAGTTCATTGATTAGATCCGCTTTTGATACAGAAGTGTGGTCTTTCCACAAAATGAACATGGCATTCGGGTTTTCTTCGAACTCAGGTAAAAGAGCGAGAACGTTACCTTCTGCGTCAACCGGCGCTGGTGTAGAACCCGTTGTATCCACACCGATGCCCACAACTGACTGTGCAATTTCAGCAGGAACCACTGCAAGCGCTTCACGAATCGCTTGAGTCATTGCTTCTATATAGTCTTTCGGGTGATGACGAAATTGAGACTGCTCAGGCTTGCTATATTTGCCTTCCATCCAACGCGGGTAGTAAGTAACACCAGAGGCTACTTCTTCACCACTTACAGCGTTGACGATAAGCGCACGAACCGAATCTGAACCAAAATCCAAACCGATAACATGTGCAGGGTGTGTCGCTAATTGCTTCATAACAACTCCATGTAGGGTTATCTATTTTTCTATAATTTATACCTCTGCATGGATTATTCAGCCATGACACCGCTTGCTACATGTATGGACAAAATTGCCACGGTATGGATTTTGTGCTGATGACAATAAAAACCGCCTAAGACTGAAGTTTGACCTGAATCACACTAGATATGGCTAGGATAACGTTTCCTTACGCACTTTTATGGATCACTCATGCACCAAAACGCCCCATTTGAGATCCGCATCATGTTCACCGCTGCTAAATGAATGGACAAAAACGCTACTTTTTTCTGCTGTGATTCTTGTCACTTATAAATATTTCTAAATCCATAAATATTTACTGCGAACACTTACCTCTACCAGTGGATGGATAATAATGAAATTAAAAAAACTACTCACAATCGCTGCCTTATCTGGCGCAACCATGCTTAGTGCTTCTGCTAACGCATTTTTTGGTTCAAATGACGACATGCGACTAGGTTACCTAGTTAAGCAACCTGAAGAACCATGGTTCCAGACTGAATGGTCATTTGCTGAAAAAGCCGGTAAAGATTTAGGCTTTGAAGTAGTAAAAATGGCTGTGCCTGATGGCGAAAAAACCCTCAATGCTATCGACACTCTAGCGGCTCAGGGCGCAAAAGGTTTCGTTATCTGTACACCTGATCCAAAGTTAGGTCCTGCAATCATGGCGAAAGCGAAAAGTTACGACCTTAAAGTTGTGACTGTTGATGACCAGTTCCTGAATGCTAAAGGCGAGCCAATGACAAATGTACCTTTGGTGATGATGGCTGCAACAGCTATCGGTGAACGCCAAGGTATTGAGCTTTACAAAGAAATGCAGAAACGTAACTGGGATGCTTCAACCACAGGCGTAATGGCGATCACTGCCGATGAGTTGGATACAGCACGTCGCCGTGTTGACGGTTCAATCTCTGCACTGAAAGCGGCTGGCTTCCCTGCTGACCAAATCTATCGTGTGCCAACCAAAACCAACGATATCCCGGGTGCATTGGATGCAGCTAACTCTCTAATGGTTCAATACCCAAATGTTAAACAATGGCTTGTTGTTGGTATGAACGACAACACCGTTCTAGGTGGCGTACGCGCAACTGAAGGTCAAGGCTTTGGCGCTGATAACGTAATCGGTATCGGTATCAACGGTGTTGATGCAGTTAACGAACTTGCGAAGTCTAGTGCAACTGGCTTCTACGGCTCTCTACTTCCTAGCCCGGACGTACACGGCTACAAGAGTATCGAATCTCTTTACAAGTGGGTTAAAGAAGACGTTGAACCAACTAAATTCGTGGAAGTAACTGACGTAGTCCTTATCACTCGTGACAACTTCAGAGACGAACTAGCGAAAAAAGGGCTATAAGCTCACTTTCGGTGACGGCTAACTTGGCCGTCACCAACTGATTTAACGGAGAGAATGTCATGGCGAAGTCCCCTTCATACATCGAGTTTCGAAACATCTCGAAGCACTTCCCGGGTGTTAAGGCATTAAATAATGTTAGCTTCCGAGCAGACGCAGGTAGCGTACACGCTTTGATGGGAGAAAACGGCGCAGGAAAATCAACGCTACTGAAAACCTTAAGTGGCTTTCACCAACCAACTGAAGGTCATATCGCTATTGATGGTAAAGAAGTTGCGCTGAATTCTACTAACGATGCCCTGGATCACGGTATCGCAATTATCTATCAAGAGCTTAACCTGGTTCCCGAATTAACTGTCGCTGAAAATATTTTCCTTGGTCAGCTGCCAACTAAAGGCGGCACTGTAGATACCGAAACACTTAACGCAAATGCACGTGTTCAGCTTGAGCGATTAGGGGAAACCTTTGACCCTTCCTGCCAGCTAAAAGAGCTGTCTATTGGCCAGTGGCAGATGGTAGAAATTGCCAAAGCACTGAGCCGCAACGCACAAATCATTGCATTTGATGAGCCGACCAGTAGCTTGTCGCAGCGTGAAATCAAAAACCTTTTCAAAGTAATCCGTGAACTACGTGATGCCGGCAAAATCATTATGTATGTATCACACCGTATGGAAGAAATTTTTAACCTGTGTGATGCGTTAACGATCTTCAAAGACGGCCAGCACGTTCAATCATTTGATGACCTTTCAGAGCTGACTAACGATCGCTTAGTTGAGCTGATGGTCGGCCGTGAAATCAGTGACATTTATAACTACCGCCCACGTGAACACGGTAAGAGTGGTTTACGCCTTGAAAACTTTGAAGGCCCGGGGCTAACCGCACCTGTCTCACTTGATATAAAGCAAGGTGAAGTGCTTGGCTTATTTGGTCTGGTTGGTGCAGGTCGTACTGAGCTTACCCGCCTTATTTTCGGCGCAGATAAAAAGACCGGCGGCGAACTTTATTTACACGATGTCAAAATCGGTGTTAAAGACCCACGAGATGCAATTCGTGCAGGTATTACCCTTTGTTCTGAAGACCGTAAAGCAGACGGCATCGTCCCTATCATGTCGGTTCAGGAGAACACCAATATCAGTGCTCGCCCTTGGCACCTGAAGTTTAAGAGCCTTATCGACTTTGATTGGGAAAAGAAAAACGCTTCCAAACAGAAAGAGGCACTCAACGTAAAAGCGTCATCGTTAGAGCAGCCAATTGGCAAGCTGTCTGGCGGTAACCAGCAAAAAGTGATTCTTGGTCGCTGGTTGTCAACCGCGATGAGCGTGATTTTACTGGATGAACCTACCCGTGGTATCGATGTAGGTGCTAAATCTGAAATTTACGAACTGATTTTTAAGCTGGCAGAAAACGGAGTAACGGTACTCGTTGTTTCCAGCGATTTACCAGAAGTGTTGGGTATCTCTGACCGCGTTGTTGTGATGAAAGACGGCGAGGTAACGGGTGAACTTCAACGTGACGAATTTAATGAACAAACCGCACTTCGTCTGGCAATGCTAGATAAAGAAGACTCGGCAGCCGCTTAATATTAAGGAATATCATTATGTCTGTATCTACCCCTACTAAATCTATGGAGTCAGAAGCAAAATCTGGTGGCTTCAGCTTCGGTAAAATCTGGGATAAGTTTGGAATGCTAATGGTGTTTGCAGGTCTGTTCTTGCTCTGCTGCCTATTCGTTCCATACTTTGCAACCTTTATCAATATGAAAGGTCTGGGTCTGGCCATCTCGATGAGTGGTATGGTGGCGTGTGCCATGCTGTTCTGTCTTGCCTGTGGTGACCTAGACCTTTCTGTTGCTTCTGTCATCGCATGTTCTGGTGTTGTTACCGCTGTGGCTATTAACGCGACAAGCAGTGTTGTTCTGGGTGTGGGCGCTGGTCTACTATCTGGTGTGGCGTTTGGTCTACTAAACGGCTTTGTCATTGCGAAGCTGCAAATCAACGCACTGATCACAACGCTGGCTACCATGCAGATTGCCCGTGGTCTTGGCTACATCATCTCTGATGGTAAAGCAGTTGGTATCACAGAAGAGAGCTTCTTTGCTCTGGGTAACTCATCTTTCATCGGTATCCCAACGCCAATCTGGTTAACACTGATTACTTTCGCTGTCTTCACTTTCCTACTAAACCGCACAGTTTATGGCCGTAACACGCTAGCTATCGGTGGTAACGAAGAAGCGGCACGTTTGGCAGGTGTTAACGTTGTAAAAACTAAGATGATGATCTACACCATCTCTGGCTTTATGGCAGCGCTTGCTGGTGTCATCCTAGCTGCTCGTATGACTTCTGGCCAGCCAATGACATCTGTTGGTTTTGAGCTAGTCGTTATCTCTGCTTGTGTACTTGGTGGTGTATCTCTGAAAGGTGGTATCGGTAAAGTATCTTACGTTATCGCTGGTGTACTTATTCTGGGTACGGTAGAAAACGCGATGAACCTATTGAACATGTCTCCGTTTGCTCAATACGTTGTTCGTGGTTTAATTCTGCTAGCGGCTGTTATTTTTGACCGCTACAAGCAAACGTCAAAGGCATAGATTAAAATCTAACGACCAAATAAATTATATTTATCTACAAGGCTCCTTATTTATTAAGGAGCCTTTTTGTTTTTTATCGATCTAATATGAATAAAAGTAACTGATAAATATATTAACTATTGTATTAACAAACGCTAAATTATTTATAAAATTGCTACGAAAATGGACTTTATTGCTATCTGAATCTAGCTGTGACCAAGATCTAACCTCTTGTAAAATCTATTATCTATCTTAAGTTGGTATAAAAAATAAACACCAATGCAATACCTTACAAATACCTTAACGTGAAATTAAAAATAAGAGATAGAGAACGATTATGCTAAAAAAACTTACCTTAGCGGCTGCTATCGGCAGTCTATGTATGTCTGCGTCCGTATTTGCTAATACTCTTACGGTTGGCTTTTCACAAATTGGTTCAGAATCAGGATGGCGCGCCGCTGAAACTGCTGTTTCTAAAGTCGAGGCAGAAAAGCGCGGTATTAAGTTGAAGATTTCTGACGCACAGCAAAAACAAGAAAACCAAATTAAAGCGGTACGTTCTTTTATTGCTCAGGGTGTGGATGCGATCTTTATTGCACCTGTAGTTCAGACGGGTTGGGGCCCAGTACTTGAAGAAGCAAAAGACTATGGTATTCCGGTCTTTCTTTTAGACCGTGGCATCACGGTTGATGATGACTCACTTTATATGACCGCCGTAACTGCAGATAACGTACTTGAAGGTAAAGTAGCCGGTGAGTGGCTGCTAAATACCGTTAAAGATAAGCCTTGTAATGTAGTGGAATTACAAGGAACCGTTGGCGCAAGTGTGGCTATCGACCGTAAAGAAGGCTTTAACGCAGCAATCAGCCAGGCTTCCAATGTGAACATTGTCCGTACCCAGTCTGGCGAATTTACTCGTAGTAAAGGTAAAGAAGTCATGGAAAGCTTTATTAAAGCGGAAAATGGCGGCAAAAATATATGCGCGGTATTCTCACACAACGATGATATGGCAATCGGTGCAATCCAAGCGATTAAAGAAGCCGGTTTAAAACCGGGTGAAGATATTTTAGTGGTCTCTATTGATGCGGTACCTGATATTTTTAAAGCCATGATGAGTGGTGAGGCAAATGCGACGGTTGAACTGACGCCAAATATGGCTGGCCCTGCATTTGACGCTCTGCTTGCTTATAAAAATGATGGCGCTACACCACCTAAGAAAATAGTGACTGAGTCAAAACTTTATTTACCTGAAGACGCACAGTCACAGCTCGAAATGAAAAAAGACCTTGGTTATTAATTCTATGATTAACGTTTAGTTATAGGCCTCTCATCGACTTTTGATGAGAGGCTTTGGAGTTTGTATGTCTTATGATCTAGGTAACAATGACGTTGTCTTACGAGCGCAAGGGATTAGCAAGCATTTCCCCGGGGTTAAGGCACTGCAAAATGTCGATTTCTCACTGCGAAAAGGGGAGATCATGGCATTACTCGGCGAGAACGGGGCTGGGAAATCAACCTTGGTCAAAACGCTCACCGGGGTATATCAACGGGACGCGGGTGATATTTTCCTTGATGGGCAATCCATTTCACCGCAAAACACCGCGCATGCGCAGCAGTTAGGAATAGGAACGGTTTATCAGGAAGTGAACCTGCTACCTAATATGTCGGTTATGGATAACCTGTTTATTGGTAACGAACCGAAAAAATGGGGACTTGTCGACCGTAAAAGTATGGCGCAGCAAGCCAGCCAAATCATGTCCGGTTATGGTCTTAATTTGGACGTCACCCAACCACTCAACAGTTTTTCTGTTGCCATACAGCAAGTCATTTCTATCGCTAGAGCAGTATCGCTTTCGGCGAAAATTCTAATTCTCGATGAGCCAACGGCCAGTCTGGACAGCAGCGAAGTAGAAATGCTGTTTGGCATCATGCGCGATCTGCGTGCAAAAGGCATCAGTCTGGTGTTTATCACCCACTTTCTCGACCAGGTGTATGCAGTCAGCGACCGTATCACCGTGTTGCGAAATGGCGAGTTAGTCGGTACGCGAGAAACAAGCCAGCTTCCTCAGATTGAACTGGTTAAGCTGATGCTAGGGCGCGAACTGGAAGATAACGCACTTAAACGTGCAGGCAAAACCAAGTTCAGTGATGAGCCTGTGGTGGAATTTTCCAACTACGGAAAACGCGGCACGATTGAACCGTTTGACCTTAAAGTTCATGCCGGTGAGATAGTCGGGCTTGCGGGTTTACTTGGCTCAGGGCGTACTGAGACCGCTAAGGTTATCTTTGGTATAGAGTCTAATGACAGCGGTACCTGCAAACTGAAAAATCGCCTGACAAAAGTGAACTCAGCCCGGCAGGCATCACTGCATGGTTTCGGGTTCTGTCCGGAAGACCGTAAAACCGACGGTATTGTCGGTGCGGCATCGGTGCGGGAAAACATCATTTTAGCTCTACAGGCTCAACGCGGTTGGTTCCGGCCTATATCCCGTGCTGAACAGGAAGAAATGTCTCAACGTTTTATCAAACAACTGGACATCAAAACACCCAATATTGAGCAGCCGATTGAATTTCTGTCTGGTGGTAACCAACAGAAAGTTCTGCTGGCCCGCTGGTTATTAACCAAACCTAAATTCTTAATTCTTGATGAACCTACCCGTGGTATCGATGTTGGCGCACACGCAGAGATCATTCGTCTGATCGAATCCTTGTGTGCCAACGGTCTGGCTTTACTGGTTATCTCTTCCGAGCTGGAAGAACTAGTTGGTTACGCCGACCGGGTGATAGTGCTGCGGGATCGTAAGCAGGTAGCGGAAATCCAAACCGAAGATCTCTCCGTTCCTGCCATTATGCAAGCAATCGCGATGTGAGGTTCCGATGACAACAATTAATCATTCAACTCGCACTAACGCACCAACTAAATCCAGATTTAGTTTGCCCAAAGGTGCGCCACAAGTGCTGGCACTGTTGTGCCTATTTATCGTTAACGCGATCATCGCTGACAACTTCTTCTCCATCCATATTCAGGATGGGCGTCTGTTCGGCAGTGTGATCGACATTTTTAACCGCGGAGCGCCAGTAGCTCTGCTCACACTAGGTATGACATTGGTGATTGCTACAGGCGGTATCGATCTGTCCGTTGGGGCGGTGATGGCCATTAGTGGCGCGGTCTTGGCAAGTATGGCCTCACAGGGCTACTCGCCACCGACGATATTAGTTTGCGCACTGCTCTCTGGCGTCGTTTGCGGTCTGTGGAATGGCTTTCTGGTTGCGGTATTTAAGATCCAGCCGATTGTCGCCACGTTGATCCTCATGGTGGCAGGACGAGGCGTCGCGCAGCTGATCACTCAGGGGCAGATCGTTACCTTTACCAATGACACTCTGTCTTGGTTTGGTAGTGGTTCATTTTTACTCCTTCCGACCCCGATCATTCTGTTGATTATCGCCACGATAGGTATCTGGTGCTTAACCAAGAAGACCGCATTAGGGCTGTTTATTGAATCGGTAGGTATCAATATCAAGGCTGCAAAAAATGCCGGAATTAATACCCCTGTGATCGTGATGTCAGTCTATGTGCTGAGCGGTCTGATGGCGGCGCTTGCCGGGATCATTGTGGCAGCGGATATCAAAGGATCCGATGCAAATAACGCCGGTTTATGGCTCGAAATGGACGCCATCCTTGCGGTCGTGATCGGTGGTACGTCGCTAATGGGCGGCCGCTTTAACCTCCTGCTGGCTCTGGTTGGCGCTTTCATCATTCAGAGTATTAACACAGGCATTTTGCTTTCCGGCTATCAGCCGCAGTGGAACCATATTGTTAAATCCGTCGTCGTGTTACTGGTGCTGGTCATGCAGTCTCCGGCGGTGATCCAAGCTGTTAAGAGGAAATTCCATCATGATTAAACGTAACTTTCCTCTGTTCATTACCATCTGTGTTTTTCTGGTCGGCTATGTGTTCTGTGCGCTCGAATTTCCCGCATTTATGTCAACTAGAGTGATTTGTAACATTCTGACCGACAATGCCTTTTTGGGGATTCTTGCTGTCGGGATGACGTTTGTTATCCTTTCCGGAGGGATTGATCTCTCGGTGGGATCGGTGGTGGCGTTTACCGGGGTCTTTCTGGCGAAAATGATCGGCGATTGGAATGTTGACCCACTGGTAGCAATGTTTACGGTGCTCGTCATGGGCATGCTGTTTGGCGGCTTTATGGGCTGGATCATTGATACGCTAAAAATACCGGCGTTTATTGTTACCCTGGCAGGGATGTTCTTCTTGCGTGGGGCGAGCTTTCTGATTTCCGAGCAGTCTATACCGATTTTGGACCCGGTGTATAAAGATCTTTCCCGTACCGCTTGGCATATCTGGGGAGGAGGGCGTTTGAGCTTAATGGCGGTCATCATGCTGGTGGTGGTGGTACTAGGGATGCTGCTTGCACACCGCACACGTTTCGGTAACAACGTTTATGCGGTTGGCGGTAATGCAACCTCGGCAGGGCTAATGGGCGTACCGGTAAGACGCACAGTAATTGGCATCTATATGCTGTCGACGTTTCTGGCAACCTGCGCAGGTATCGTGTTCTCAATTTACACTTCTGCGGGCTATCCGTTAGCTGGGGTTGGTGTAGAACTGGATGCCATTGCAGCAGTTGTGATTGGCGGTACGCTGCTCTCTGGCGGTGTAGGAACGGTTTTGGGTTCGCTGTTTGGTGTGCTTATCCAGGGCTTAATTCAGACCTATATTACTTTTGACGGTACGCTAAGTTCTTGGTGGACAAAAATTATTGTTGGCATTTTGTTGTTTGGCTTTATTGGCTTACAACGCCTGTTGTTGGTCATGGGCGAACGGCGCAAACAAGTGGCCAATTCCGCAGTACTGAAATCTGCAACCAGTTAAGCGCTGTTAACAGAAATTAGAAAGGCTTTCGTAATGGTAGGCTGATAAGTTACAGGGGATCTGAGTTTAAAATTCAGATCCCTTCTTAGCACTTAAAATTTAAAAACATAAAACATGCAGTTTTGAGGGGAACTGTACGTTTGCCTTACCTGTAGTTATCCGAGGGAGTGTAGAAGTAAGCTTTTTAAAAACTATGCGTCATTTTGCAATCTAATACCCCATACCTCTCATTAACCTATTGATTATAAATTGAACTGTGATTCAAAAGACTGCATTATGGGGGTATGAAAAGCGGCTAAAAGCCGTATAAAAAGCGTTATAACCACGGCATAAAATGGAGTATTTATGATAGCAAGGGAATGGAAAGCTACTTGCCCTAAAGAGTATGAAGAAGGGTTTGTTGCATACCTGTATGAGACAGGTATCAAAGATACATCTAGTACACAAGGTTTCCTTGGTGCTCAAATTTTAAATCGAGATTTAGGCGATATTGCTGAAATCACGTTGTTGACTTATTGGGAAGATCTTGAATGTATCAAAGCATTTTCTGGTGAAGACATCAGTGTCGCCAAATTGTATCCAGAGGATGAAAAGTACAAATTGAATCCAGATCGTCATGTTAGCCACTATGAAGTCCGTGAGAACATGTGGTTATAACAAGCAATTTAAGAGGGATTCACAACGCTTGGCATTTTTGTTTCTACTTCAAATTTAGTGTTTATGGCACAATGCTTTAGGTTGGGTGGAGGCGTTGTTCACCCCTTAATTGGGCGTTATGCTCTATGCTGAAAAATGGAACTTTATGGAGGCTAGCATGAGTATCAAAGAGTCTGATTGGAAGGTCTTTTGCGAGATTAAAAATGAAGCTATTGAGCTATATTGCACTAGGCAGCTGAATGACGTTATAGAAACTATTACTAACGAGTCAGAATTGGCAGGGGAAAGGTTTCATTTCATGTGTCAGTATTCCAAAACATCTGAAAAGCAAATGAGGCTTATCTTTGATGGTCATTCTCGTAATAAGGCGTTTATTCAGCTTATGCTAATGTGTGAAGAAAACTTGGTTGCAGCAAAGCAGTTCGAACGTCTGTCGGATGAACTCAAAAAGGGCATTACAGAGTTGCTGGAAAGACGAGCATAACAAGTTGCTTAAGAGGGATTCAGCACGTGTGGCATTTTCGCTTTGCGGTGAGTTTAGGTGTTTATGGCGCCATGCAGAAACATCTTTATTGCGTGCTTCACCCCTTAGCAAAGCGTTAGCACTAGGTTGGTATCAAAGGTTAAAAGTTTCTGTTTTTATTGGTTTCTTTTCCTCTCTTTGCACCTGATCAAATGTGCCTTTCACGTTCGCTCCGGTGGCACTAGATGTATAGTTTTCGCTTGGATTTCACCGTTTACGGTTTCTAACTTTCGGGCTATTTCTCTGGCGTGGTTTCTTTGGCGCTGAGAAATTTTCGGCAAAACAAGCGTTTCTTTGTTTCTGTTGTTCAAGCTTGAAGCCCGTATTCTTTGCTAATTTGAAAGCGGTGAAAAAGGGCTGTTAACCATGTTTTTCTTCTAGCCAACTTGCGTTTTGTGGCTGAGTTCTAGTTTAGTCGTTGTCCATTTGGCTTTGGTGTTTTACTCCATAAATTTCGTGCTATATTTCAATATCTTGGCGTGTACCAAAAGCCAAAAGGGCAGTGTGCTAACAAACAGTTCAAGTGGGATTCAGCACGCGTGGCATTTTTGGTATGCGGTGGTTTCGGTGTTGAAGTGCAATACGGCGGCTTGGTTATTGCGTGCTTCACCCCTTAACTGGGCGTTAGCACTAGGTTGGTATCAAAGGCTAAAAGTTTCTGTTTTTATTGGTTTCTTTTCCTCGCTTTGCACCTGATCAAATGTGCCTTTCACGTTCGCTCCGGTGGCACTAGATGTATAGTTTTCGCTTGGATTTCACCGTTTACGGTTTCTAACTTTCGGGCTATTTCTCTGGCGTGGTTTCTTTGGCGCTGAGAAATTTTCGGCAAAACAAGCGTTTCTTTGTCGCTGTTGTTCGAGTTCGAAGCCCGTATTCTTTGCTAATTTGAAAGCGGTGAAAAAGGGCAGTTAAGCATGTTTTTCTTCTTGCCAACTTTCGCTTAAAGTTAGTTTCGAGTTTGGCAGCTGCCCGTTTGGTTTCAGTGTCTTAATTCATTAGTTTCGTGCTATATTTCAATATCTTGGCGTGTGCCAAAGGCTTAAAGAGCAGCGTGCTAACAAACAGTTCAAGTGGGATTCAGCACGCGTGGCATTTTGATATGCGTTTGATTTCGGTGTTGAAGTGCCATGCAGTAACATCGGTATTGCGTGCTTCACCCCTTAACTGGGCGTTATATTTATAGGTAAGTTATGCGATTTCAATTAGTTAAAGAATCGGATGTAGAATTACAGAAAGAGTTTCTATTGATAGCGCTTTGGACTCCTGATAATGAGCCAGACCACAAGCCTGATATTTTGGATATTCCTCATATCAAAGAGTATTATGCGAACTGGGGCAAGGATGGCGACCTTGGTTTCTTTGCTTTTTCATCTGAAGACAAGCCGGTGGGTTTAATCCAATTACGCCACAAATCTAGCCAAACTCACAAATATGCTGACTACCCTGAAGTTGCGATCGCTGTGCATCCGGAACATCGAGGTTTAGGCGTAGCTTCTTCTTTGATGCAACACTTGGTTGAAAACTCAGTCTCGGGTTTAAGGCTTGGTGTGCATCCTCAGAATACCTCAGCGATAAAATTGTATGAAAAGTTTGGATTTCGTGTGTATGAAGTAGCCCAAAGTGGATACCCACAAATGGTTCGAGAAAAATAAATATAACAAAGCGTTTAAGGCAGATTCCCAACGCATGGCGTTTTCAGTTCAAAGTTTAGCTTAAGTGTTTATGGCACAATAGTCTAGGTTCTGTGGTGGCGTTGCTCACTACTTAACGCGGCGTTATGTAGCTAAGCGGAAATAAGGATTAAGCGATTGAAAAATAAGCTAGTAGAGTTTCAACAACACCTTTCTCATTGTATTGATGACGAAGATAAATCCGAAGAACATCTAGATCGGATATTACCTTACATTGGTTTAATCGTTATGTATTTCAATTCATTAGAATCAGAACTCGATTCAGTTTTGTGCGAACACTTTACAGATCGTTCTGATGCACCAGGTTTAATAGTGTTGAATAAGCTTAATTATTCGTCAAAAGTAGATTTATTGAAGCGATTTTGTGATGATTTTCAGGTGGGTCTTGATCGTAAATTAGACGGCTACGAGCAAATCATTACAAATCTAAATGAGAGTGGTCGTCTCAGAAATATGGTCGTGCATGCTAATTGGGAAGCTACAGATGTCGAGGGCTATACTTATATAAAGCTCAAAATGTCGAAGAAAGGCATGAACCAAGAGTATGCGCAATTCACGGAAGATTCGATGGAGAAAATCACATCTTTGATCGTCAAAACCAAGAGTGATCTATGGGACTTCTGGGAGCATAGAAATGACGTATTGTACGGACGTGAGTCCGCTACATAACAAAGCATTTAAGACGGATTCTCAACGCTTGGCGATTTCAGTCAAGGTCAGCTTCAGTGCTAAATGTGGCAAGGTTTAGGTTGGGTGGTCGCGTTGTTCACCACTTAATGCGGCGTTAGCCCTATCAGAGGAAAATAATGAAATCTGCAGTATTAGTTATTGATGTTCAGTCGATTCTGTTCGACCCGGAACCTCAACCATTTGAATCACAAATCGTACTCACCAAAATTAATGAGGTTACGAAATTGGCGCGTGCTAAGTCTGTCCCAGTTATCTTTGTCCAGCACGAGCAAACTAAATCTGTTATTGAATACGAAAGTGCTGGTTGGGCATTGCAGTCCAGCTTAATTACACAAACTGGTGACCATTTCGTCCGCAAAACAACACCAGACTCGTTCTTGAATACTAATCTTCAAAGTGTTTTGAATGAACTTGATGTAGATAGCTTAATTGTGTGTGGTTACGCATCAGAGTTTTGCGTTGATACTACCATTCGCAGAGCTGCAGGTTTAGGCTATCCCGTAACTTTGGTTTCGGATGCTCACACAACTCATGATAAGGAGCACGCCAGTGGGGCTCAAATTCGAGAGCATCACAATGCCACGTTATCTAGTATTTCTAGTTTCGGTGTCAAAATCGAAGCGGTAGAGGCGCGCAACCTTTGGGCATAGGGCTAACAATCAATTTAAGAGTGATTCAGCACGCTTGGCATTTTTAGTTTGGGTTAAGTTTGGTGATTACGGTGGTTAAATTGAGTGTCGTGGTTGCGTGCTTCACATATATGGTCTCCCCCAGTTTTGCAAGTGAGCAGTGTGATTAAAAGCGCAGGTTAACTACCATATATACGGCCTGTTTTAGCGGCTATTGCCTTGGCCAAGATGAGGCAGTCGAACACGAAGTCCTAATCACCTTATCGACTTTAAAAGTCAGTGTGAGCACAAGGTTTTCAACGTGTAGGATTTATCCTGATATTCATCTCACTACGTACTTTGCAAAGGGGTGGTGATGGTTGTTGTCTTATGCTGGTTGGTACTCTTCTTTCTTGGTTGTGACTGCCCAGGCAATCCGCATGAATTTATTGGCGAGGGCGACAGCGGCACGATTGGCTCCTCGCCGCTCTTGGATGTCCAACATCCACTTACTGAGTTTATCGGATTTGAATTTGGCTCGCCTTAAAGCCGCCCTTGCGCCGTGAACGAGTAAAGAGCGAATGTAAGTATTGCCCTGCTTAGTTATCCCTAGAAGCGTGACATTGCCGCCCGTGGTATCTTGTTTTGGAACCAGCCCCATTGCAGCGGATGCATCTCGCCCAGTCTTAAATTGTTGGCCTGAGCCGAGCCATACAGCGACAGCTTGGCTAGTCAGAGGCCCGAAACCAGGGATCGACATGAGTCGTTTGGCATTATCGAATTGTTTCACCGTTTGGTTGAGTTTCTCGTCAAACCATTGAATCTGTTCATCGATGTATAAATAACGCTCGTATTGATGGGCTAGCAGCTCACGCAAAGTTGGCGAGAGTAGGTTTTCAGAATTTTCCATTATTTCAGGAATGGTTTGTCTAAAGGAGGCTTTTCCTTTAGATATAACAATGCCGTATTCAGCAAGGAGGCCTCGAACTTGATTAATCAATCGGGTTCTCTCGGTTACGCATAATCTACGCATTCGAATCAATGATTGAATGTCTTGTTGTTCGATGGATTTGTGTGGAACGGTATAGTTTCGTTGGTATAGAGCGAGCTCAGCAATCGCTTCAGCATCGTTATAGTCATTCTTTTGTTTACGACGTTGATTTTTGACATGCTGGGGCGGATACAGGAGGAGTTTGTGGCCAAACTTTTCGAACTCACGAGCCCAGTAATGCGCACCAGAACAAGCTTCCATCGCGATGATGCAGAGAGTTTGCGCTGCGATGTAGTCAAGTAGTTTACTTCGTGGAAGTTTTTTACGACTGAGGTTTCTTCCTTTATGATTGATTTCAAAAAGAAAGAAAATATTTTTTGCTAAGTCGATGCCGATGATTTTATGCTGAGTCATGGTCTTCTCCTTCTGCTTCGGATCTGAACACTCCAAGCATGGCTTACAGTCATGTGAAGTGGTAGGGGGAGAACATCTCATCACCTTAATAGGGCGTTGTGTTTTTAAGAGGAAATCATGTTTACACTGGAAGTTGAAAAAGGGTTGCAACTTGCTTTGGTAGAGCCCCAATTTGCCCCTTTGTATCTCGAAATAGTCACAAGAGAGCGCAAATATTTAAGTCACTGGTTGGCTTGGCCTCCACACGCAGATGGCGAAGATTTCTTTCTTAGCTTTATAAAACGATCTCTGCATGATTACGCTGAGGGGAAATCACTTGTTTGTGCTATTTTCTACGCTGAGAAATTAGTTGGCAATATTAGTTTTAATAGCATTGATTACGATCTCGAAAAAGTGGAAATTGGCTACTGGCTAAGTTCTGAATATCAAGGTCATGGTATTGTAAGCAAATCAGTTTCCAAGTTAGTTGAAATTGCGTTCACTGAGCTAAACATGCAAAAAGTTCAAATATCAGCGGCAGTCGAAAATAAGCCAAGCCGCAATGTTTGTGAACGTTTGGGTTTTAGGCTTGAGGGTATTGTCACTCGTTCGGAAAACCTAAATGGTCGTATTGTTGATCACGCAATTTATGGGTTAAGTCGTAAAATTTGAGCCAAAACACAACAATTGTTCAAGAGGGATTCACAACGCGTGGCATTTTTACTATGCGTTGATTTTTGTGATTAAGGTGGTGTGCGGCGGCATCAGTATTGCGTTGTTCACCCCTTAAGCGGGCGTTATAACGCAGGGAAGCATATGGGAAAACAGGACTTATCCAAAATGGGGGCGGCTCATGTTTCAATTGGGGAGTTTGAGGGCGAGCCTTGTATTTATAAAGGAGATGCATCTGATGTTGAACTTAATTTCTATCAGTTTGCAGCTACGGCATTAGATGGTGTAAATACTCCCAAACTACTTAATATTAGTGGCAATAACTTAGTTATCGAGTACATTCCCCATAGTATTACGTTCGATGGTCTACACGCTAATAAAAGTACTTTTGAGCAATTAGCATTCATTCATAATTCGAAGTTCCAGCCAGAGTTTCCAGTAAAGAACCACGCTTGGGATTCACGCTCTACTGACCTTGCATTGAGTAGATTAAACTTGCCTGAGGTAACCCAAGATTCTATAAGAACTGTTCAGCATTTATCATTCGAGTTATTCGACTTTAAAGGACTAATATCGGGCGATAGCAATGAGGGGAACTGGGGTACTAGAGGTAATGGCGAACTTGTTTTGTTTGACTGGGAGCGGTTTGGTTTTGGTAGTCCTGCAATTGATTTGGCTCCTTTGGTTAGAGGTTTAGGAACAAGCCGTGATTATGAGTCAATAGTAGAAAAATACGTCCAATACTCTTCCAAGTTGTCCCAAGATAAACTGCAAAGACATTTGATTCTTGCGAAAGTTTGGTTGGTTGTCGAAGTCACTAATATCTTGACATTTCGAGGTAAATCATCAGCCTCTATGTACTTCAATTGGTTTAGAGAAAATGTACCTAGTTGGTTGATTTCGGTGGAAAAAACGTTATAACAAACAGTTCAAGAGGGATTCAGCACGCGTGGTATTTTGGGTTTAAGTTAGGCTTAGTGATTAAGGCGTTCAAATTGAGTGTTGTAGTAGCGCGCTTCCCACCTTAATTGGGCTACATGAACTCCCTCTTTTGTCAACAATAGTTCTCTCTGACAACAGTGGATCGGACTCCACAGAATGCTATTTGAGCAGTCACATTGAGGTTAGTACAGTGTTGTCTCACAACGCGATTGCAAGCATCTCAAGTATGTCGAGGGTATTAGATAAATTTAGCTTCAGCAGCTGAGTAACAGTCCCCACCAATAAAAATGCGACTCTGCATTAAATACATACCCCTCTTTTCCATCAAGCAATGAGCCTGAAGCTGAATTACTGAATTGAGAGGGATTGGCTTGATATAGCGAACATCAAGTCGAGCTGTCATAGCGCAAACATCACGAGCGAATAGGCAATGAGTCATTGCTGCGTCGTGCAATGTAGCTATCACACCGCCCTGCATGACACCTTGATAGCCTTGCACTTTTTTAGTTGGTACAATTTGCCCCACAACACCTCCGTCAGCCGTTAACTCAAAGTGGATGGCACTATGATCGTTGAAAAAAGGCTGGCAGCAAACCGCACATTGTTGGTGATTTTTGGGGATATAAATAGACATACAATACTACTCGGTTAGAAAAGACGATAAGACTAGAGGTGTAAACAAAGTGGCAAGACCAAAAAAAGAGCGCAACATTTGCCGAAGCGCGCCATACGAGTGTTTTAAACCTAATGGCGTGCCTCTTTCTCAACTCGATAAAGTTGAGCTGTTGGCCGAGGAACTCGAAGCTCTGCGCCTGGCCGATCTCGAAGATCTCAGTCAAGCAGAAGCAGCGGCTAGCATGGGAGTCTCTAGGCAGACATTTGGCAATATCGTAAAGCGTGCTCGTGCCAAAGTAGCTCAGAGCTTAGTTCATGGTCATGCACTCATGTTTAGTCGCGAATCATAGCTAGAACCTAAAAGGCACTTGCGGTTCCTGTATTTGGTAAAGTACACGCGCATGCTCATCGCACGTTTCGACGCAGTTGCACTCTCTTTCTATTTCAATACTAGCCAGCCCACCACAACTGCCTTGTATCGTTTGACGTTTTAGCATCACGCCTATCGCCATCAAGACCACAACAACCAAAAAAGTCACAAAGCTGATTAGGTATATCATTATTTTTTCTCTGGTTGGTTGAGTAACTTAAACGCTTTCGCCAAGTGATTCATCGCTTGTGGCGAAAGCTTACTAGTGAGTACTCGAGGTCTGTAACTCTTCGTTCACTGTATGCTTCTCGCATACCAATCACAGCAGAACGTGATTTACTCTGACTTGAACAGCTTGCTTTATTTTTATTCGCTGACGGCCGAGCAAATTCAATTTGAGTGACTGGAGTTAATTGGTTTTCATCAAAGCTCTCCAGAGAGAACCCACGCGGTGCACTCAGAACACGAACATTGAGCTTAAATAGTGTACTCAGCATATTCGAACCAATTGAACGAACGACAACAGCATTCACCTGATTATCTTGCAATACTTCACGCCAAAAGTGCTTATGACCACAACACGATGATGACTTAGGCAGCTCAAGGATTCGTTTGGCATTGGTTTGGTTATCCCACAGCATAATCTGAGGGGCTTTGGCAAAATGATTGGAAAGAGAAGATTCGCGGCAGGGAATGGCAAACAACATAGTGTTCTCCTTTATCTGTGTAAGGAGAACACTATACAATTAGTTATTGGCATATGCCAATAACTAATTATGGAAAATTAGGATCCACCGTATTACTACTTTGAGCGGCTATTCAGTGCCTTGACTGACATGAATGCAGCTCTAGCAAAGTTATGCCCTGAAGCTTGCTACGTTTCAAAATACGTTACAGATAGTCAGGTATTTTTGATATACAAAAAGTGATATTTGGCAAAACGCAAGACTTGTCCCTATATCCCTCCGAACATTAAGCGATAACTGCTTAGTCATCTTTACACACCTTTACATCACATTACGTAACGTTACCTACATTAGCATATCCTTAAATAGAAGGTTTAAGAGAAGGAAAACGTCATGAAAATCAAAAGCACAATAATTGCGTTACTCTGCATCGCTATTGCTTTCGGAGCCGTGGCTGGTGGAATGAATAAAGGCATGAACAACAATATGTCGCGTCCAGTATTTTCACAGTTTGATCTGGATGGCAATGGCCAGATAACGGAAGCTGAGTTTAATCAAGCGCGGTCTGAGCGTATTGCTCAACGAGCAGAGGAGGGGCGTAAGTTGAAAAATATCAATCAAAGCCATACGTTTGCTTCGCTAGATAAGAATTTAGACAGTGTTATTTCTGAGCAAGAGTTTATCGCTCATCAAAGCGCAGCTATTCCTAGAGCTGGAATGGGCAAAGGTAAAAACAATCAGTAAGTTAAAAATATCAGGTCTCCATTGCGAGGCCTGACTTATTTTGAGACCTTGAGTGCAAAGTTGTTTACGGCTGTATGCTAATTTTTATTTAAGCTACAGCTAATATACCTAGGGTAAAGGAATCGTTATGACTGGATACAGTTGGTTGCAGAGGGCGTTGTTTATTCCTCCTGTTTTACTAGGCATCGCGCTATTGATCGTGGCACCGAGAATGAAGGCCGAACCGCCCAAAGCGAGTACTGCCGCCCCTAAAAAGGTGGTGCGAGTGCTGAAAGTTGAGCCACGAAACATCCAACCTTCAGCCTTCGGATATGGGCATACTGAACCCGCTCAAGATTGGCAGGCACAGTCCGAACTCGACGGCGCAGTTGTATGGGTTTCCGAGCAATACAAAACTGGCACCATTATTCGTAAAGATAGCGAAATCCTCAGAATCGATCCCGCCTCTTATCAGCTCATTATTGCTCGCTTGCAGGCAGAGCTTGAAGTACTAACGCTGACAAAACAAACAATTATCGATTCACTCAAGATTGCAGAGAAAGAGTTTCAGGTACAACAGTCAGAATATGCACGCTCAATCAAATTAAGTGAGACCGGGCATATCTCCAAAACAGAGAAAGACCGCGCGACCAAAGAGCTGCTTAGTAGCCAGCAACAGCTCCAGACTCAAAAAAACCAGCTAGCGATTAATCAAGCCCAGCAGAAGGTATTACAAACGGAACTTGCTCTCGCAAACCGCGATCTTGAACAAACCGTGATTAAAGCCCCGTTTGATATTCGCATTGTTGAAACCTTGGTTGGGCTTGCTGAGTATGTCAATAAGGGGGAGTTGCTGCTCAAAGCGGATGGCATTGACGCCGTCGAGGTACGCGCGCAGTTTCCGCTTGGTAAAATGCGCCCGCTAAGAAATTCCAATCACTTAGACTCGCTTGACGAAGATGTTCATAGCAACTTGAGCGCGACAGTCGAGCTCCAGGCTGGCGATAAAGTGATCACTTGGCCTGCCGCGGTCAGCCGATCCGGAGGTGAAATCGATGCTCAGACTCAAAGTCAAAGCCTCGTCGCTCAAATCAATCAGCCTTATCAGCAAGCGATCCCGGGTGAGAAACCACCACTTATTCGAGGGACTTTTGTTAAAGTGACGCTTAAAGCTCCGGTTATGGAGCAACAAGTACTGCTACCGATAAACGCCATTCATGACGGTAAAGTTTACACTGTCTCTGAAGGAAAACTGAGAATCAAACCTGTGAGCGTTGATTTTATCCAAGGGCAGGTTGCGGTGATCAAATCTGGCGTGGAATTCGGTGATGTGGTTGCACTAAGTAAACTTTCTCCCGCCGTTGAGGGGATGTCTTTACAACCGCAACCGGATGAGAAAATCGGCCTCTGGTTGGATACGCATAGCGGATTTAAAGCTGTAAATGCGATTCAGAAAGAGGGCAAGCTATGATCGCTTTTTTCGCACGACACGCCACTGGCGCCAATGTACTGATGATGGCAGTACTTCTGTTAGGGGGTTTTGCCTTGCCCAAACTTCAGAAAGACACTTTTCCGCTCACCCCGACCAAAAATATTGAAGTTCGAATCGTTTATCCGGGCGCGTCTCCTTTTGAGATGATGGAAGAGGTGTGTTACCCGTTAGAAGACTCACTCGATAAGCTGAGTGGAATTAAAGAGTTAAGCTGTGATGCCAGAGAGAATTTGGTCATCGCCAATGTGGAAATCGGTGATGATGAGGACATAGACACCTTAACCAGCGATATTCAGCAGCAGGTTAACGCCATAAATGACTTTCCGGATCGGGTTGAGCAGATGACGGTGTCGAAACTGGACAGAGTGGCGACGGTGGCCAGTGTCGCTATTACCGGCAATATGTCAGATAGGGACTTATATCTTTACGCCCAACAAATTAAACACAAGCTAAAAGGCAGTCCAATGATCACGCAGGTGACCGTGAGCGGTTTTGCGGATCAAGAAATAGAAATTCGCGTGTCGCAGTGGAAGTTGCAACAGTACGGCCTGAGTGTGTCTGACTTGTCCAATCTGGTACAACAGCAAAGTATTAGCACTCCGGCTGGTGTATTTAGTAATGACTTGGAAGAGATCAGTGTCCGTTTCGACCACTTAGGTAGTAACGTCAGAGACTTCGAAAATATTGTGATTAAATCCAGTGAGGCGGGGACTCAGGTTCGTTTGGGTGATGTTGCCGTTATTCAGCAGAAGTTCAGTACCGATGAAAATCAAATCCTGTTCAATGGCCAGCGTGCCGCTTTGCTTCAGGTGTCTAAAACACAATTTCAGGATACTTTGACGGTTAAGGATGCGATCGTCAGCATTGTTGAAAAAGAACAAGCGAAAGCCCCTGAAGGCGTCGCTTTAACCATCACGCAAGATTCCAGCACTAACATTATTGAACGCCTGAGAATTCTTACCAGCAATGGCGTACAAGGGTTGGCACTGGCATTTTTGATGTTGTGGGCGTTCTTTAATATTCGCTTTAGCTTTTGGGTCACCATGGGGCTGCCGGTTTCATTTCTTGGCGCTATTTTTACGATACAACTTCTCGGTTATACCCTGAATATGATGACGCTGGTCGGGCTGATTGTTGCCATTGGTCTGCTAATGGATGACTCTTTGATCATTGCAGAAAACATCGCAGCCAAGAGGCAAAAAGGATTGTCTGCGTTTGACGCTGCGGTTGAAGGCACCAAGCAAGTTTTCCCTGGTGTGATCGCATCGTTTGCTACCACCATCATGGTGATAGGGCCGCTGATGTTTCTCACGGGTAATATGGGCGAAGTATTACGCTATATTCCCATCGTGTTATTGATTACGTTACTTGTCAGTCTGACAGAAGCTTTCTTGATCCTGCCGTCTCATTTGGCGCACAGCCATACTGAATTTCGCTCCAACCCTATACGGGATAAATTCATTGCTGGGTTTGAAAATATCAGAGATAGATTTTTCGTGCCAGTGAGTGTCAAAGCGATGAATACGCCTTATCTTTCACTGGGGATACTGGTGATGGTGGTGATGATCTCGACAGCTTCTATTTCGTCAGGCTTTTTGAAATTCAAAGCCATGCCTGCTTTGGAAAGCGATGTGCTGCAAGCGCGCATCTTGCTCCCGCAGGGTACTTTACTTAGCCAGACAGAGACGGTGGTAGAGAAAGTATCTACCGCGCTTGAAGATCTCAATCAAGATTACGCAGAGAAATACCCAAGCTCACAACCTTTGGTCGCGAGCACCACCATCATGTTCAACTCAAATTCTGATGCCAATGAATCGGGGCCGCACATGGCAACCGTCAGTGCCGATCTTCTACCAGCGCAGTTTAGGCAGCAGAACATTAAAGATCTAATTCAAGATTGGAAACAAAAAGTAGGACCCACGGCAGATGTCGTTTCACTCAAGTTCACCGATAAAGAACGTGGCATTGCCGGCAATGGTATTGATATTCGAGTTCAAGGGGATTCTTTAGAACAGCTCAATCAAGTTAGCCGCTCGCTTGTGAAGTGGTTGAAGGGATTTGATGGTGTCTATAACCTTTCCACCGATCTGCGTGAGGGTAGGACCGAATTCCACGTTAACCTTAAAGATGAAGCCGGCGTGATGGGAGTTAATGCTTCCAATGTTGCTCAAACGCTGCGCAGTGCGGTAAAAGGCAGCACTGATCTGACGGTTTTCCAACAAGGTGAGCTGGTGGATATTAGTGTGAGATTGGATGAGTTTACTCACCAAGCTAGCCTGTATGAGCTGAATAATTTGATGGTGACGGCAGGTAATGGAACCCTTGTTCCGCTATCAAGTGTGGCGACGTTTGACAAAGAACAAGGTTTCTCACGGATCCACCGCATTAATGGGATGAATACGGTGGTTGTCCAAGGCAACATCGATACTCGGGTTGCCAATGCGCGTGAAGTCATGCTGCAGTTCAATAGTGAATTTGTTCCGCAAATTCAACAGAAATTCCCAGAGGTCAGTTTTGCCTCTCAAGGTCAGGATAAAGAAAGCTCAGATACGGGCTCCTCACTAGCGACCTTCTTTGCTCTTGGCCTGGTGGGGATCTATCTTATCTTAGTTTTCCTTTTCCAAAGTTACACCCAACCTATCGCAGTGCTGCTGGCGATACCTATGGGCTGGATTGGTGTGGTATGGGGGCATCTAGGTATGGGGTTTGATTTGACTATTCCAAGTCTGGTTGGCTTTGCAACCTTAGCGGGTATTGTCGTTAACGATAACATTTTGTTGGTCAACTTTATTAAGCAGAATTTCACCCAAGGCGAGCGCTTGATAGATGCTTGTCGAGCGGCGGTGCGTGACCGATTCAGAGCGATATTTATTACCTCGTTAACCACTTTTGCAGGCTTACTTCCACTGTTAACTGAAACTAGCACACAGGCGCAATTTCTGATCCCGCTAATTGCCAGTATTGCGTTTGGCTTAGTCTCAGCCACGTTACTCGCGTCAATTGTTGTGCCTTGCGTGCTGCTTATTTTGGATGATTTAAAGCTAACTAAATGGTCACAATATGGGCTAGAGGCGCAACCTAACCTCTGAGGTCCTTGGGATTACAGTCCGAACCGAGTAATTCGGCTCCGCATGAAAATGGTAGTTTATACCCAAGTGACTTCAAGATGCAGGGTTCAGAGCGTTGTCACTGGTGCTAGTTCAAGGCTTATTCACAAAGTAAGTAACGCAGTGGAATAGCGAGCTCTTTCCAAGTTATTTGACGCTGAAGTAGTGCCTGTGACACGCTCCCGAAGGGCGAGTTGGCTTGGCTCACAGCCTTTGTTAACGATTTTTGATTTAGAATGACTAGATCTTCTAATCGTTGCCGTGACTGCGAACCAAGCCATTCTCGCTGAACCGAGCATCTTGAGGTTACTTGGGTATATGTAGGGTTTATTTGTCGATTAACCCTATCACTGACTGCCGTTTTTTTATTGCTTACTGTTAATCTGACTTCTGCTGATTCTCGGTCAATATTTTTGACATAACTCATATCGGCAGCTCGATATTAGTAGAGCCTTGAGATACCCAGATCCTTTGCGATACGGAGGAGCTAAACCGTTGACAGTCAACCTTCATCTCAGCCTTGTTAGCGATGAATAGGTATTACCGTTTCAGCCTTTGTAGTACTTACTCTCTTTAAAGGCATCGCGTTCGCGCGGGTCTTTGGCTAAGAACATCCAAATCTCTTTCATGCTTTGTTCAAAGAACTCTTCTTCCAGTACGACCAGCGAGCAGTGTTCATCGAGGTTTAGAAAGAATGGTTCTAAGTTATCAATACCGATTTGTTCCACGTCGCCGAGCGCTAAGAAGAACAGCTTTTTATCGGTATTTTGTACTTGTAATTCTGGGAGCTTTCCCTGGTTCAATACCGAAAAATTAAGCTCGACCGTTAGTCCGGTGCGGTTCTGATTTAGCTCATACACCTCATCTGATTGTGTCGTGATGGTGTAATTCAAGTCATTAAAGTAGTTAAGTGTTTCTTGTTTCATCTAATATCTGGCTCTTTGAATTTAGGTTCGCTGTTAAAGCCCTTTCAAGTACTGCGCGTTGGTGGCTGGATGAACCATCTTCTGTAAGGTTTGCATGTTTTGCTCGCTGCTCTCGGAGAGTTGCTTCAAAAAGGCATCTATCAGCTCGGGCTTGGTGACCGATACTCTGGTTTCGGTCTGTATATCGCGCAGATCAATCAGCACGTCGGTAAACAGTTGTGGCAAATCCTGCAACACTTGCAGGTTCAGTACATGGTGTTCGCCATAGAGGGAATTATGACTGCCTTTCTGTTTTTGCAGCACATACGGATTGTCTTTGAGGTTGATGATTGACGTGCGCTTTTCACAACGCTTTAGACAGCCTTTGTTTACCTTCACTTTACGGCAGCCTTCGGTTTGCTGAAACAGGCACTGGCGGCTGGTAAGCAAGGTATTCGGATGATAGATACTGTAGAAGCTGCGCATGGATTGTGGGCGTTTGATATGGCGCATCTGCTTCATGTTCACTTCATTGGAGATAAACGCGCCGCTGGCGGAAAATTCTTCCTGCAAACACTTCAACGCATAAGAGTTGGTGGTGTTCATTTGCGGCCCTGCAACCCAGTCTAAGTCAAGCTCTAGCGCTATCATACCCACGCCGGAGTTATTGGTGATAAGAAGCTCAGGTTGAATCGTCTCAAGGAAATTTCGCGCGGCTTGGAAATCATCACCAATCAAAATTGCCGGGAACCAAGGTTTTAGAGCGGGATTTGCTTGGAATAGCTCGACCATTGCTGTTAACTCACCCGCTAACCCCATTGGCAGTTGATAATAGACATCGACATTTTGATATTCACTTAGCATGGCATCCTGCGCAGAAGAGACCAGCACCGACAGTTTTGGCGCGCCTTGAATGGGGTCGGGCTGAGTGAGCTGCGGAATATCCGGTACGTCAATTGCGCCTTTCAAGCTGCTGCCAGAATCCTGAGCGGAGCTGATATCAAAACCCTGCGTCTTTGTAGCGACTTTCTCGATGATGGCCGTTTTGTCATCGTAGAGCTTCCTTTTAACCTGCTGGACTTCACTCTCAGACTGACACTGATAAATCTTAGAGAAGTGTTTGACGGCGTGATCGCGCGGGTTGTCGATGTACATTGCTTTGCCGAAGTTGCCCTGTAAAAAGGCATTGGAGAAATCACGGTTAAACACGGTGTAAAGCTCAGTCGTATCGTCAGATAGCTCTAAACCGTCACACAGGCGATCAATTTGCTGACGCCAGTTATCGACCACTGTGTAAACGTAGTGCGATTTCTTGATTCGGCCTTCTACTTTTAACGAGTACACACCTGCATCGGCAAGGGCTTGCAGGTCACCAAAGGCGGAGTTGTCTTTTAGGTTAAGCGGGCAGTGATGGCCGGCTTTTGTCGTTTGGTACTGCTCGCGACAAGGCTGGCTGCAACGGCCACGGTTACCAGAAGCGCCATTACGTGCGCTGCTGATATAACAAATACCCGAGAATCCGATGCAGTAAGAGCCATGAACAAACACTTCCATCATCACGTTATGCTCACGACCAAACTGAGCGAGGTGTTTTATCTCGTCGATATTTAACTCACGCGAAAGGTTAACGCGACTCGCCGTTAACTGATTGAGGAACAGAATCTGCCCTTCGTTATGGGTATTGAGCTGAGTCGAAGCATGAACATCTAAATCAGGAAAGTGATGTTTAAGAAGGTAAGCCAGCCCGAGGTCTTGCACGATCACACCATCGATGGAGGTCGTATTTAACTGACTGAGCAGGCGCACGATCGCCGGAATTTCACTCTCTAAAATCAATACGTTGAGAGTGAGGAAGATTTTACAGTTGTGCTGGTGTGCGAGTGTTAATACGCCGTTTAAGTTATCCAGCGTGAGGTTGGCTGCTCTATTGCGGGCATTGAAGCGGTCCAGCCCGCAGTAAATGGCGTCTGCGCCTGCTGCGATTGCTGCTTTAATTGCTTCTAAATCGCCACCGGGTGCCAATAACTCAAATTGATCGCGTGTCACTGCATTTCTCTTACTCAACAAACAGGTGGCGCATGTTACGTATTTCACGCTGTTGTTGCTCGGTTAGTTGATGCTTTATTAATCTGTGTCAATTAATCAAGGAGGATTGCTTGCTGGTGGTCATCTACAAGACTTGATCTATAGTTTTCTTACAGTGCAACGAGTAAGGATTTTGTCATGTTTAAACCGATGATTATCATTCTGTTGGCCATGTTAACTTCATTTTCGCTCCTGGCCGCAGAGAGTGTGGTTCGAATGGAGAGTAAACACTCAGTAAAAGATACCGCGGATAAGTTTGTCGCGAATGCACAACAGAAGGGCTTCAATGTTTTTGCGCGCATTAATCATCAGGGTAATGCGGAAAAAGTTGATATGGACTTAAAGCCGACAGAGGTGATTGTATTTGGTAACCCGAAAGCCGGGACACCTTTAATCCTTTGTGCTCAGGAAGTTGCTATCGACTTACCGCAAAAAATCTTGTTTTATGAAGACCTTAGTGGCAAAACCTGGCTGGTTTATAACAATCCTTACTATCTCAAAGAGCGTCACAATATGGTTGGTTGTGACGAGATGCTGGATAAGGTCTCGGCAGCTCTGAAAAATTTGGCAAGCGCTGCTGTGGAGTAACTAGTTATGTACGTTGGTATTCGATAATTAAAAACCCCGCCAATTGTGGCGGGGTTTGTGTTGGACTCAGTGTGACAGCAAGTTATGCGAGTTTAAATGTCGCGACTTTTGAGTTCAGTTCATCAGCCTGAGACTTGAGATCGGTAGATTGATGTTTTGCAGTCTCAGCCCCCACGACTAAGTGGTCAGTAACATCTTTAATTGATGTCACGTTTTGGGTGATCTCATTGGTTACATGAGTTTGCTCTTCGGCTGCGGTGGCAATCTGAGTGGCCATATCACTGATGAGCGCTACCGCCGAATTGATTTCATCCAAAGCCGAAGCTGCGCGGTCGGCATCATCTACTGAGCCTTGTGCTAGCTGAGAGCTTTTATCCATGATGGTTACCGCTTTTTGCGTCGTTTGCTGCAAGGTTTCAATAGTGGCGCGAATCTCTTCTGTTGAGGTGTGAGTACGTTGAGACAGTACACGCACTTCATCCGCAACAACGGCAAAACCGCGTCCTTGTTCACCTGCACGAGCCGCTTCAATGGCGGCATTAAGAGCGAGCAAGTTGGTCTGCTCTGCGATGTCGCGAATGGTGGACAGTACCGTTGAGATATCTTGTGCGTGCTGATTCAAATCACCAATGACGACGCTGGCTTGGTTTACTTCGGACGAGAGGTTGTTAATAGACGTTTTAGTATTAATGACCAAACTGTGTCCATTTTGCGTGCTGGATGATGAATCCAGTGCTGCCTTCGCGGTTTGCTCGGCATGTGAAGCGATCTCCTGAGTAGCGGATGCCATCTCTGTCACGGCTGTCGCAACCATGGTGATCTCTTGTTGCTGATGGTTTAAATCTGCCACCGACTGATTTGCTCGCGACGTGCCCGCTTCAGACTGTTCACGCAAAGCCTCTGCCTGCTGACGAATATGTCCGATAAGTAACTGGAGGCTTTCGACAAACTGGTTAAAGTTGCTTGCCAGGTCTCCGACTTCATCTCTGCTTTCAATCTTAATACGCTGTGTTAGGTCACCACTACCGTTAGCAATTTGAGACAGGGCATTAGAGACGTTATAAAGTGGGCGGAATAGAATGTTGCAAAGCAGATTAAACAGAGCCACACAGATGATCACTACTACGCTAGTCGCGATAACTTGCCCCCAGACTGCCTCGTAAAGTGGTGCAAGCAAAGAGTTATGATCCAGCACAGTGACAGTCGTGAGTTTGGTTCCCTCAATCGGGCGTGCGTAGATCACATGATCGACACCATCAATTGATACTCGATGCTGCGCTTCCATGCCAGACGCGGTTGATATATCACTGTGTTGTAAGCCCAGTTTACTTACAGGTTGGTTAAGTAGGTTACTGTCATTATGAGTAAAGATGTTACCTTCATCGTTAGCGATGAACATGTATCCTTCGCCGGGTAGGATCACCTTATTCAGGCTATTGAGGATGTCTGCGATTTCAACGTCAGCGCCCAGTACCGCTTTTTGTCCATGAAGCTGTAGCGCTTTGCCCAGCGACACCACATTCGCTCCCGTTGCAGCCGCTACTGTAGGGTTGTCCATGAATACTTTGGTTGGTTCGGCACTCGCGTTGATATACCAACCCCATTTACGTGGGTCGTTATTGCCTGGCGGCAAAACCACACCATTAGCATTTTGCTGTGAACCATCAGGGTAGGCGATAAAGACATTGTCGAATGAGCCCGAGTCCCGCAACTGCTTCAGGTGCGTCACAATTGCTGATTTTTCTGACTCTTGTGAAAGGGATGCCAATGCACGTTCTTTAGAGATTATCCAGTCACTGACATATTGATTGTAAGAGGCGCTGGTACTCTCCAGGCGTTGTGTGACATCAACCTCCAGTCTTTGCAATGAATCCCGAAAAGACAAACCTTCTACCAATATCCCCCCGAGAATAATGGCAGCACTGGCAGAGATAGCCAGTTTGTTTTTTAATGATAGATTTTTCAACATAGTGATAGGAATAGATCTTTAATTTAATAGTTGTTTTCGTTCTCATCCAGCCATACACGCAAAGTGTTTGGAGAGACTAAGAACAGTTTTTCGGATTATATTTCATAGCTCAAAATAAATACTGACTCAATGTCTCGTATTTGAGTTTTTGTAGGAATTGTCTTACATAGCGTTGTGTGTGATTGAAAGCCGTCAACACTTTATCGAAGGTGGGAATTAGAACGCGAATTCTGGTTTAAACCCTGTCTATTATGTCAAGGCTATATAATGAGGACTATATTGAGTGACATAGTCCTCAAACTGGATCTCTTTTATGCGTACTGTCTTGTTACTCTCGGCGTTAATGCTGTCTGGCTGTTCAGCTGCTCCTTACTCAACGCCGATTCAGGCTGATACGAACTGGCACGTCAATCAGCTCTCAAACGGAATGAGATACCACGTCTACCCGACGCAAGATAAAGAGATATCCATTCGTATGGTTGTGAACACCGGCTCGTTTCAGGAGCAGGAAAACCAGAAAGGGTACGCACATTTTGTCGAGCATATGGCGTTTAATGGCAGTACCCACTTTTCTGGTAATGAAGTGGTTAAGCTGTTCGAGCAGTCTGGCGGGAGCTTTGGCGCAGATATCAATGCATTCACGAGCTATCAGCTGACAACATACAAGTTGGATCTCGCTGATAATCTTCATTTGAAAGAAGCTTTAACCTGGATGCGGGACATCGGTGATGGCCTGACATTTTCATCAGAACAAGTTGAAAAAGAAAAAGGCGTGATAATGGGTGAGTGGCGCCGGGCAAATCCGGATGATAAATCTTTTGCTCTCAACGCTTATCAAGCGTCTGTAGAAGGCACTCTTTATGGAGAACATGAGCCGATTGGTACGCGGGAGTCGATTGAAAATGCAACCGCAGCCAGTCTGAAAAGCTTCCATGAACAGTGGTATCAACCTCAGTACACTGACTTGATCGTTACCGGTAATGTGGATTTCGAATCACTTTCAAACCTGATTAATAAGACATTCGCCAGCTGGGAAAGTCGCTCTGAGGTTGTGTTGAAAAAACGCCGTGACATACGAGTGAACACGAAGAATGAAATATTGCCGAGTAATTCAACCGAATCACCCAGTTTGCACCTTGTTATTGAGCGGGGTGCTATCAGTCGCCAGACTATTGAGCAGCAGCATCAGGAATGGCTGGATGAAGTCGCTGGACAGTTAATTCAGCAGCGATTGATTGCTGATCTCAATGATGCGGCGGTGCCATTTCAGTACGCCTACGCTCAGTCGTATTATTCTAACTACCACCGCGTGATGGCGGTCGGCCTCTCATTTTCGCCAGAGCGCCGTGAACAGATGCACGAGTTACTTATGCGCACATTGTCTTCGTTACGTGATAATGGCGTGACGCAAATCGAGTTAGACAGCATTCTGGCCAACTGGCAAGGTGAGTTAGCCAATCTCGATTCAGACTGGAGTAAGCGTAAACCAGACAGCTACGCTGAATCACGGGTATTTCAATTAGAACAAAACAGTGTGAGCCAGTCTAAGCAGAGTTACGCTTACAGTCTGGAAACGTTTCTCGACAGCGCTACGATAGAAAAGTTGAACACTCAGATCAGCGAACTTTTATCCCAGCAACCGAATTTTTCTATCGGCATGGGGCAGAATGAAACACGTGCACAGTTCTCCGGTGCTTTTACTGCACTGAATACTGCCTATCTCCGGGCCGGAGAAAAGCCATTGTTGATGACAGAGAAATCTGGCGCCTTCCTTCAACCCGTAAAGGAAGGCAGCATCATTAGTGAGCGTGAAGAAGCCGGTGGCTTTAAGGTCTATACACTTTCAAATAACGTGGAAGTGTGGTTCCAAAGTGATAAAAAAGCCGCTGGTCGCGCATACATTTACTTTGCCAGCCAAGGGGGAAAAGCCGCGCTGGATAAGCCACTTTATCCGGCGTTCGAAATCGCGACTATGGCAACAGTGAGAAGTGGGCTAGGGAACTTTTCTGGTTCTGAGTTAGACAGTTACTTACGTACTAACAATATTTCTCTTGTCCCGATGCTTGATAGTACCAGCCACGGAGTAAAAGTGACGGCTCAAAAAACGCGCCTAGAGACTGCGTTGAATGCGATCTATAACTTGACCACAGAGTTAAAGGTGGATGAACGTCAACTGAGCGCGGTAAAGCAAGAATTTAAACAGCAACGGCGCGCGTTCTTTGCATCACCAACGGGTAAGTTGATTCAGGAAGCGAACCGGAACGTGTATATGCCGGATAGCCGCCATCGTATGTTAGACAGCAATGGTGTTGATCCCGTGACCTCTGAACAGATACTCGCGGTACACAAACGGTTATTTAATTTCAATGATGGTTTCAAGATGGTGATTGTCGCCGACTTGGCATCAGAGCAACTTGAACCCCTACTGAAAAGGTATGTCGCTTCAATCGAGATGCGCCCGGGTAAGCCGATTGATTATCACGTCTCGTTAAAACCTGATGCGCCGGCTCGATCTGTCATTACAGATGGACATGAACCATCTTCGCTTTACCTGCAGCTTTTGACCAACGCTAACTATGATGCTCAGAGCGGGAGAGACACCATGATAGTTGATATCTTGCACCGTATTAGCTCGGCGCGAGTACTGGATCAGCTGCGAGAGGAGTTAAGTCTGGATTATAACCCGAGTGTTTATCCGATGATTCAGGATCGTGAGCGAGTCTCTCACTGGTTTTTTGAGTCGCAGGTAGACCCAAAGTATGTAGCGATTATGGACAGTCAGCTGAACAAAGTTTTTGATGACCTGGCCGTTAATATTTCGCAGAAAGAGGTAGATATCGCAGTGAGACAACTGGTGGTGGCGATGCAGGGAATGGAGGATAACCCTAGTCAGCGAGCCTGGCTATATGGCCGTTATCTGGTGCATGACTACGGGCTGAAAGAACTGTTGGATGTTGAAAAAGCGGCTCAAAGCATCACCCTGGAAGAGGTTAAGGCTCGTGCCCTTTCAGCATTTGGACCGCAGGTTAAACGTAGCACTATTATTTTGAATCCATTGTAATGGATTGTTGACAGCATTCGGCGTACTACAGATGTTAGTCATCCTGAACAGCGACGAAGGAGCGTGATTCAGGATCTTCTATCCTAGTACGCTATACCCAAATGACTTCAAGGTGCAGGATTCAGAGCGTTGTCACTGACACAAGTTCAAGGCTTTCAGTTGCAAAAGAACGACGCAGCGGAATAGCGAGCTATTTCCAAGTTATTTGACGCAGAAATCGTGTCAGTGACACGCTCCCGAAGGGCGAGTTGCCTTGGCTCACAGTCTTTGTTAACGATTTTTGATTTAGAACCACTAGATCTTCAAATCGTTTCCGCGCCTGTAAGCCAAGTCATTCTCGCTGAACCAAGCATCTTGAAGTTATTTGGGTATATTGCCAAAGATATTTCTATCTCTACTCAGGGTGCTGATATTAGATTCCTAGTCTCGCTAAGGCTCGATGGAATGACCGAAAGGGAACATTCCAGCGAATGTTATATGCGATGTTAATCGAGTTGATACTTCTCTACCAAAGCCAGTTTTTCCTGATAGTCATCAATTAACTCTGATTTGGTTTTTCCTTCATTGTGATAGAAAAGCGCACCTTGGCTTTTAAGGAGGTCGTAATGCTCGTTGATCATCTCAAGCACGGTATTTACTCGTTTTAATGTGGTCGCAGTACAGCTCTTACCGTCGAGGTCGTCTTCGATATCCAGCACGTGAGAGCGGAACATCTCAAGAAGAAATAAGTTCTCTAAGCTTTCTTTATCCTGCAAGGCCGCTTGGTACTTAGCTATTTGTGCTTCTTTCGCCTGAATAACGGCTTTGCTCGCGTTGTGTTTACGTAGCCACCGGCTTTGCTCAAGCAAGATGTTAAGCGCTTCTTGCTTAACGTTTTTGAACTGAGCCAATGATTCCTGGTGTGAGCCCCGATGATTTACAAGCCAGCCGGACAGAAACCGGGTCTCAAAGCGTTCGCAAAATTGAAATATCGGCGCATTAAGCCCGTCACTGTTCAGTTCCGTCAATGGATCAAACGGGTACATGTAGCCGAAATCGAACAGCCACAGTTTTTGGTCGCTATCAATCAATAGATTCCCGCTACACAAATCCCATTCAAATAAACCGACCTTTTCACATGCAGATAAGGTTGAGAAAAGCTGATAAAGAAAGGAAGAAGATACGGCGCTGACAGGATCACCTTCGAGCCAATCAGACAGAATGATTCCGAGACGATAGTCGGCGTAAACTGTTGGTACGATACACTCGAAATCGACAGTTGTGTCCGGACAGTCTTTCCGTTTTTGCAAATCGGATCGGCGCTGTACTTCATTCAGGAAAGATAGCTGACCGTCGAGGTTCTTTACTTTTGCCTCTGGGCGCTTCTTTTTCAGCGTATAGTCTTTTCCTTCAAACCGAACTCGAAAGACCTCAGCCGTCAACCCACTCTGAAAAGCTTCGATTACATAAGGCGATTCTCCGGTTGTTATCGCAAGTTGTTCCGGCGGTATAGGACAGTCGTCGATATTACCAACGATGAGGTTCTTTCCGCTTTGTTCAAAATACAGTTGCTGCTGTTGGCGTTGGTTCATGTTGAGATCCGTCTTCGAGTCAATACTGTTCATTTTATCATCAGTGCTGCTAAAGAAATCATCCTTGTTTCATAAAGTTAAGGAGGAGGCATAAGGAGCAGTTTGTCAAATAACCTTTTTATTAGTGTGGTTATGTGAGGAGGGTCTTGAATTTGATGTAGTCCCATTCCGACTTGCTTGTCGTACCGTTCCTAAATGGTATTAATAGAGATAACTGATTGAAATGTCGTTTAAAGCTTATGGTAGCGTAACGGCAATGATATTCACTTACGCTTAGACGTTTTATCTCTTTAAGGAGAATTTATGAGTAAAGACAACCATTCAGCAGGCAAGTGCCCGGTGATGCATGGTGGCATGACATCCACAGGTTCTACTGTTATGGACTGGTGGCCAAATGCACTGAATCTAGACATCCTTCATCAGCACGATAAAAAAACTAACCCATTAGGCGAAGATTTTAATTATCGTGAAGAGCTGAAAAAGCTTGATGTCGAAGCGTTAAAAAATGATCTCAAAGCGCTAATGACAGACAGCCAAGAGTGGTGGCCAGCAGACTGGGGTCACTACGGTGGCTTGATGATTCGTATGGCTTGGCACTCAGCGGGTAGTTACCGTAACGCGGATGGCCGTGGCGGTGCTTCTACCGGCAACCTACGTTTTGCTCCTCTTAACTCTTGGCCAGACAACGCGAACCTTGATAAAGCGCGTCGTCTACTTTGGCCACTTAAGAAAAAATACGGCAACAAAATAAGCTGGGCTGACTTGATGATTCTGGCTGGTAACATGGCTTACGAATCAATGGGTCTTAAAACCTTTGGTTTCTCTTTCGGCCGTGAAGATATCTGGCATCCAGAGAAAGACACTTACTGGGGTTCTGAAAAAGAGTGGTTGGCTGAATCAGGCGGCGAAGGTAGCCGTTACTCTGGTGAACGTGACCTAGAAAACTCTCTGGCAGCAGTAATGATGGGCTTGATTTACGTTAACCCAGAAGGTGTTGATGGCAACCCTGATCCACTAAAAACAGCGGCAGATATGCGCGTGACTTTTGCTCGCATGGCAATGAACGATGAAGAGACTGTTGCTCTAACTGCTGGTGGTCACACTGTAGGTAAAGCACACGGTAATGGTGACGCAGCTGAGCTAGGTCCAGAGCCAGAAGCGGCTGATATCGAAGAGCAAGGCTTAGGCTGGAACAACCACACTTCTCGCAGCATTGGTCGTGATACTGTGACCAGTGGCATCGAAGGTGCGTGGACAACTCACCCAACGCAATGGGACAACGGCTTCTTCAAGATGCTACTAGAGCACGAGTGGGAACTGAAAAAGAGCCCAGCGGGCGCTTGGCAGTACGAGCCAGTTGACATTGCAGAAGAAGATAAACCTGTTGATGTAGAAGATCCTTCAATCCGTTACAACCCTATGATGACGGACGCAGATATGGCGCTTAAAGTTGATCCTGAATATCGTAAGATTTCAGAGCGCTTCTACCAAGATCCAGCGTACTTCAACGAAGTATTTGCGCGTGCATGGTTCAAATTAACGCACCGTGACTTAGGCCCTAAATCAAACTACGTAGGTCCAGAAGTACCGGCTGAAGATTTGATTTGGCAAGATCCAATTCCTGCTGGCGTGACTGGTTACGATATTGCCGCTGTTAAAGCTAAAATTGCTGCGACAGGCTTAAGCGTTGCTGATTTAGTTGCTACTGCATGGGACAGCGCTCGTACATTCCGTCGTTCTGACCTTCGTGGTGGTGCGAACGGTGCACGTATTCGCCTTGCTCCGCAAAACGCTTGGGAAGGTAACGAGCCAGCACGTTTAGAGCGTGTACTAGGTGAGTTGACTCAAGTAGCTGAAGAATTTGGTATCAGCGTTGCAGATACTATCGTTCTTGCAGGTAACGTTGGTATCGAGCAAGCGGTTAAAGCGGCAGGTTACGACTTCGAAGTACCATTTGCGGCAGGCCGCGGTGATGCAACTGCTGAGCAAACTGACGCGGAATCATTCGACGTACTAGAGCCTCTTGCAGACGGTTTCCGTAACTGGCAGAAGAAGCATTACACAGTGAAACCTGAAGAGATGCTACTAGACCGCGCTCAACTGCTTGGTTTAACTGCACCTGAAATGACTGTTCTTCTTGGTGGTATGCGTGTACTTGGTACCAACCATGGTGGCAGCAAGCATGGTGTGTTCACAGAGCGTGAAGGTGTACTGACTAACGATTTCTTCGTTAACCTAACCGACATGGCTTACACTTGGAAGCCAACAGGTCGTAACTCTTACGATATCTGTGACCGTAAGAGTGGTGAAGTGAAATACACCGCAACGCGTGCTGACCTAGTATTTGGTTCAAACTCTATCTTGCGCTCTTACGCTGAAGTGTATGCACAAGACGATAACCAAGAGAAATTTGTTAAAGACTTCATCGCGGTTTGGACTAAAGTGATGAACGCTGACCGATTCGATATCGCTTAACGAACAAACTCGTTTCAAGTACCGGGTTGTCCAGTACCAGTCAAAAACCAGCAGTAAATCTGCTGGTTTTTTTATTCAATTCTTTTGGGGGAGAGGGGGACTAAATTTCAATAGACTCACTTTGTGACGCAAAACTTTCATGAAGACAATAATGGCTCTTCTCATTAGTAAGAATTTGCTGATAAAGCCGTAAATTAACGGTGATAAATTATCGCTTAAAGATCAGTTAACTTAATGAAATTAAAATTGTTCATGGTTAATGGGCCAGCATATGTGTGAGATGGCAATTTGTGCATCTATACTTAGTATTGAGGTGCACCTTGATGATTATCAATCAATGGTCAAAATATATTCTACTTGTAGCGTAATTTTTTCACTGATGAAGAATAGTTAAGCTACACTGTATTTGATTGAGCAAATAATGCTCTTCCGAAATCAAATTGGTGGGTTCTATGGATAGCAAAACAAATCAAAATTCAACGAAAACGGATGAGTCAGTACCAGTGGGGGTACAGACTAGCGAAGTTAAGGACGCCGCATCTCGTTTCTCTAGAAGACGATTCTTACGTTCTGCGGCGATCGCATCGCCAATAATACTGTCTGTAAAAAGCCCAACAGCGTGGGGTAATACAGGGCTTTATCGTGAGCAGTGTAGTCTTACTGTATTTCTGTCCGGTAACCCATCAAATCCTTCGGAGATAGGGTGTGAATCTAGAGATATCACGTATTGGCAGAATGTTTTTTCTGGTGGTAATAAGCTTGTTGAAGATGAACTGGCTAAACGGGGCATAACTGCAAATACGCTATTTTTTCAAATATTTCCTCTTACTGCTTTTCAGAGCTGGAGAAAAGGGGACTTCTTCGATCAGAACGGGGATTCGTGGTCTTACAGGATTAACCAACTCAGTGATAACCCAACTCTGTTGCAAGCCTTACAGAATACGGATTTCAACCTATCGTTGGACTTTGATAAGAATCTAGACGATGCCAGAGAAAGTCAGATGGTGAACCTCACTGAAAATGTGCCTAATTTTCATGCGATTATGGTTGCAGCGTATCTGAATGGCTTGTTCCATCCGACCCCACTTGCTTACCTCGGAGACGAACAATATGTGTTAGGTAGGTTTGCAGTAACATTGCAAGATAGTGCAGATGCTTGTCTCGCTGGCTTAACACGTACTGGTAGTGCAGCCCGTATGATGTTCCGTTTTGGTTCGGTCGCCTATTCAGAGCCAATGAAGGCATTGAGTGATGATCTTAATACTTGGGACGATTGGGATGTGTGATGAGTAATCCTTTGGAAGCTGTTAGGCATCCTTTCGAAGATATTAAGATAGAAGATATTAAAATAAATGAAGCCTTTACTCTGAATGAATGCACATTCTGTAAGGGTGATAGAGTCGTTGTTTTTAGTCCGATTACTGCAGAGACCTTACTATGTGAAAAGACGATACTTGATACTTTAGGGGCACTAATCGATTGCAACAGATATCAATCTATCGAAGAAGTTCGTGAACTCACCCCTCATTTCTTTAATGAAATTTTGTCTAAACTGATCTCAATGAGGATTGTTTTGCTCAATAAGTAAAGGATTAGGTATTTGATTTTTTCTACAACTAAAAAGTACCTGTTACAGGTCGGTAAGTTTACGTTTGAAATTGAGTCAGATGTCTCCTCTTTAGGAGACTATCTTTTTAATCACTACGACAAAAACTTGATAACCAGTACTGAAGACGTGTTTGTCGATTATCAAATATCGGTTAAACACAGCAGTTGGCACAGACGTTTTTTCAAGCCTCAAGTAGAGTTTCGATACTGTAATCTTTCCCCATTTAAACCTCTTCCGTTATCGCAGGCGCACGCCCTGTTAGAGTGGGGAATGAATTGGGTTCTTTCTACTCAGGCGCATCAATATTTGCTGATCCATTCCGCTTCGTTAGAAAAAAATGGTAAAGGCATTATTATTGCCGCGCCTTCTGGGTCGGGTAAAAGTACGCTTTGCGCATATCTAGTTTCTCAAGGTTGGCGTTTGTTGTCTGACGAACTCGCAATGATTGACCCGGAAACCCTACAAATGCATGGGTTATCTCGCCCTATCAGTTTAAAAAATCAATCGATAGATGTAATCAAACCGTATTTTGATGATTCTCACTTTAGTAGAATTGCTGTGGATACGCATAAAGGGACAATCTGTCTGCTTAAGCCTCCTCTTTCTAGCATTGAGCAAGCGAGTACGCCGGTAGCCCCTAAGCTGATAGTCTTTGTTAATTACAATCAAAATGAAAAACTCTTTATTGAGACTGTTCAGAGCCCAATTGCTTTAACGGAAGTAATCCAGAACAGTTTTAATTTTGGTTTGCTGAATATGAAAGGCTTTCAATGCGCGAAACGTCTGGTTACAGAGTGCGACACAGTATATGTTGAGTACAGCGATTTAAAAGCGTGTGAGCAGGCATTAAGTGGGTATCTGAGTGAAGAGGACTACTGTGATAAAGCTAGTTGATGTATTAGTTAAACCAGAAAAGTTATTGGAGGTTCCCCCTTCAGCTCTTTCGGACATCGTTTCTGAAGCCCGATATTTCAACATGTTGGCTCAATTAAAGTATCTTTGTGAAAGCAAAGGATACTGGTCTTCGTTGCCGAAAAAATTCACATCACATTTATCTTCCGCGTCACTGTTTTATGAAAATCAAAGAAGAAAGCTGGAAATTGAAGCTGAAGAGATAACCAAAGTCCTTACACCTTTGAATGTGCAATGGATGTATTTAAAGGGCGGCGCTTACCATCTGAATGGCATGACTGGTTTTTCAGGCCGTATGATGAGTGATATCGACATTTTGGTAGAAGAGTCGGCAATAAGCCGAGTCGAAGCTGCGTTTAAGGACAATAGTTGGGTCTCCGCAAAAATCAGTAACTATGACGAAAAATTTTATCGCAGTTGGTCACAAGAAATTCCACCGTTGAGGCATCTTTACCGCCAGGTTGAACTGGACGTGCATTTCAATATTTTGCCCAAAACTCTTAAAGAAACCGTCGATGGAAAATACTTGTTTGAGCAAGCAGTTCCGATGGACTCAAGACCCTTTCAAAAAGTGTTAAAACCTCATGCGATGCTCATCCATAGTGCTATTCACCTGTTTTATGAAAGTGAATATCACAAGGGTCTGAGAGATCTTTATGATATATGGATTCTGATCGAAAATTATTCTGCGCAAGAGAACTTCTGGGACGACTTAATCGATCTGCAAAGTAAGATTGGTAATGAAGAATCGATATACTTGGCGCTTCGCTACAGTAAGATGGTCTATAACGCTTCCATCCCTTCCACAGTACTTGAGCACTACGACCGCTACAAGCCTAATAAATTCTATCTCTCTATTTTAGATTTTTGCTTTTTAAACGTTTTCACGTCTATGTATCCACCACACAAAAAGCTTGGCCACAGTTTTTCTGAAGGCGTGCTTTACCTGAGAGGGCATTTAAAAAGAATGCCGCTAAGGCTGCTCATCCCACACTTGACTAAGAAGTCGATAGATAAATTGAAAATTCAGGAAGAAGAAGTACGGGATATCATCTGAGGTAACTCTTATTCTTTCGTGTGGTCTTCAATTTTACAGTGTGATTAAGTGAACAATGGCCTGGTCTGAACTAGCCTAATTAGCAGAAACCAAGCACGTATTATTACGTTTTTTGCCAGTCCTTGAGGGAAACATAATGAGAATCTTACCTTTGGCATTAGCTTTAAGTTCGATCAGTTGTACATCCGTTGCTACAAGTCCAACAAAACCTTTCGCTGATACCATTTATGTTGGTGGCTATATCGTAACCGTGAACGACTCTGCCCCAAGCGCTGAGGCTTTAGCGATTAAGAATGGTCGTATATTGGCGGTTGGTAAAGAATCAGAGCTCATGGCATTACGAGATGACAGTACAAAGATTGTTGATTTAGATGGCAGGACGATGATCCCCGGTTTTATCGATGGCCACGGGCATGTTTTTAATACTGGTGTTCAGGCTCTGTCGGCGAATTTACTCGCAGCTCCTGACGGCAACGTGGACAGCATTGCTTCGTTACAAGAAGAACTAAGAACTTGGGTTGCGAAGCCTGAAAACAGCAAGCACGGAATCATTCTGGGGTTTGGTTATGACGACTCTCAGTTAAAAGAGCAACGACATCCTACGCGACAGGAGCTGGATGAAGTATCAAAAGATCTTCCTGTTCTTATCATTCATCAATCAGGTCATTTAGCAACGCTGAACTCTAAAGCGTTAGAGTTGGCTGGTTTCACGACAGAGAGCATTGATCCTGACGGTGGTAAAATCCGTCGTGAGAGTGACGGAAAAACTCCGAATGGAGTACTGGAAGAAACCGCTTTCTTCGGAACCTTGCTGCCGTTATTTGCAAAACTCAACGCAAAAGAAAATGAAGTGATATTCAAAGCAGGTATGGAGCTTTATGCGAGCTTTGGTTATACGACGGCTCAGGAAGGCAGGGCTTCTACGTCCGCAGTAAAAACCATGTATGACTTAGCTCAGCGGGAAAAGCTACCTATCGACGTCGCTGCTTATCCGGATATCCAGGTCGCTCAGGAGGTCATCGCTCCGCCGTATTACTCAAGTGAGTATTCTAACGGATTTCGTGTCGCGGGAGCGAAGCTCAATCTTGATGGTTCGCCTCAAGGCAAGACGGCATGGCTGACTGAGCCTTACCTCGTTCCCCCTGTTGGTCAGGAGAAGGGCTATAAGGGTTATCCAAGCATGAGTGATGAGAAGGCGGCTGAACTTATTGAACTAGCACAGCGTAATGGCTGGCAGTTGCTGACGCACGTTAATGGTGACGCGGCTATCGATCAGCTGTTGAATGGGGTTGAAGCGAGTGAAGCAAAACATGGTATACCTGACAGAGGTTTTATCGCAATTCATGCCCAGACCGCCCGTAAAGATCAAGTTGAGAGATTTAAGCGCTTAGGTGTGTTCCCTTCGTTTTTCCCAATGCACACTTTTTACTGGGGTGACTGGCACATGAATTCTGTTTTAGGCAAAGTACGTGCAGAGAATATCTCACCGACCGGATGGGCGCGAGATCTGGGAATGATCTACACCTCTCATCATGACTCTCCGGTTGCTTTACCTAACTCAATGCGCGTTTACTCAGCAACAGTGAACCGTGTCAGCCGTACGGGCCACGTATTGGGGCCAAAACAGCGTGTGTCCGCGCTTGACGGACTAAAAGCACAAACATTATGGGCGGCGACTCAATACAAAGAAGAGAAAAGCAAAGGCTCTCTGGAAGTAGGAAAACTGGCCGACCTTGTCATTTTGTCTGAAAACCCATTAACGGTAAAACCTGAAACATTGGCCGATATCAAAGTGCTAGAAACGATAAAAAAAAGGTCAGACGGTGTACTCAAGTGATCAACAAGTGGCGGCTGATAGTTGTATAAGCTCTGCACGTTGTCAGGCAATCGCTACTACTGCGATGATTTCTGCGGGACTATTGCATCATTCCCACTGAGTTTAATTCCGATATGAGTTATAAGCATTTAGATAGGAAGCCACCGCGCTTCCTATCTTTATATCAGCTCTCTACAAACAAGTATGATCTATGAGAGTGGCTTTCTTAGCCCTATCCGACTATGGCCTTTAGGGAAGCTCTCCAAGCGAGTAAATTCCTCAAAACCGAGTCGCTGGTAAAAAGCCGGAGCTTGCCAACTTTGTGTCCAAAGCCATAAGCCTGATAAAGCTTGGGCTTTTGCATACTCCTCTGCTTGGAGCATCAACTGTTTCCCCATACCTGTACCCCGGCAGCTTTCATCGACCCAGAGTTCATCGATATAAAGCCAGTCCCAAAGTAAATCAGCGGTGAGCGCTGCGATGAGATTGCCTTGCTCATTTTGTACTGTCCAGTTCAAACGTTCTTTATGGAAAGGCGGTGCGGATTGCATCTCGCTATGGGTTTCGAAGCCCGCTGTTAATTCTTTTTGCTGCTGAGAGGGCAGGTCCCTTAGTAAAATTAATCTGTGGCATTGTTCATCTTTACTATCTGGCCATTTCAGATATCTACTGTAGTGCAAATTGTGCCAGGAAATAAGTGTTATCTTAAAGTTTGGTTGTAGAAGATGCAGGGAAACAAATGAAGTGAGCGGGTAGCAGTGCTTGCTAAGGATTTAGAATGACACAAGTCAGCACTTTGCGTGCTGACTTTAGACTCAGAAAGCTTCTTGTTAATGAGCGGAGGCTTGATTCAGACTGGCAGCTTCCATGAGTGAAGAGACATTAAATTTCTTAAGTACTCGTTGCTTATATGTACTGACGGTCTTGTCACTTAACGACAGGATGTTGGCAATTTTCTTATTGTTGTAGCCTTTCATTAAGTAATCGAGGACGACCTGTTCTCTCATTGACAACGTAATGCTATCTGAGACGAAGTTGTTCTTGAAAACACGGTAGCCTTTAGACGCTGAAATTAATGCATCAATAACAACCTGGCTATCTTCATCTTTACTCAGGCAACCGTGCGCACCGATTTGTGAAGCCAGTTTTGAGTAATGGTTATTATCCTGCGCAGTCAAAAATACAATTGCACCTTGGTAATCTCGTCTGAATACAGATTTAGCCAGTTGGAGGCCATTACAATCTTGCAGTACGACATCCATAACGATGAGGTCGATAGTATGGTTTCGTAATGCAGATAGAACTTCAGCCTGTGTGCGAGCAAAGATGATTTCGTTAACATCCATTCTCTGTGTAATCGCAGCGCTTAGTCCTTCTCGATAAATTGGCTGAGTATCGGCAATTAGAATTGTTAGTTGTTTTGACATAGTTCGAGCCTTTTCATAGTTGAATGACCCATTCCCTGGAAGTACTGTCTGACATCACATTCTGACATTGATTGAATTATAGCCAGATTGAATGCAGGGGATATGAAAACGAGATTTTCTAAAAACGAAAATGACTTCTGATTATGTCTTATCTGACAGTGGGGTTAGCTGGCGTAAACTAGGAGGTTGTACAACCGATTACCAATCTTATGGGTTACTTTGATGCCATAATTAAATGTTATTACAAAGCCTGACTATTAGATTTACTGAATTGCTCTACGTAGCTGCCAGAACTATTAAACCTATCTCTGTGTTGTACGAAAATGGAGCAAATTCTGCACCTTGAAAGTGCATTTAATAACAGTGAATGCGCTCTAAATAGGTCTTTTCTTTTACTCTGTTCTGGTAATCCAGTGGGGTCACATTCACCAATTTCTTAAACTCGCGCAGAAAGTGTGGCTGGTCGCTGAAGCCCAGATCTGTGGCCAGATCAGAAAATGTGAGATTGTTGCTGTGATTGATATCGTAAACTGCTGATTGGCATCGTATTGCGCGACTAAACCCTTTCGGTGACAAGCCGATGTCATTCTTGAACATTCGCTGCAAAGTCCTGCTGGTGTATCCTGAAAACCGTTCTAATTCCTGAACTTGAATATTCCCTTTATGCTGACAAATTTTGGCGACGATCTGTCGTGTCACGTTAGCCGAACTGCGTTGGCTTTTAGTGGTAAGAACGTTGAGAAACTGGCTTACTGCCTCTACTTGTTTCGAAAAGTCTTTTGCTTCTAAAACGTAATCAATGAGTTGACTTGAGCAAGGCATAACATCTTGTAAATTGTACTCTTTGTTCGTTAATTCACCCGCCGATGCGTGTAAAAAATCCGGCTTTACACCCGGATTAAACCTCACGCCAAAGTAGCGATGGCTACGTTCGAATATGACCGAAGATGCCTCTAACCTTGTACCGCAGACCAAAGCGCCGGATGTATCGGCATCACAGTCAAAGACGATATCAATACAGCCATCCGGAATCGCAGTCGTCGGGGATTCAGAGTTCCCGGCTTTAAAGCTGTAGAAGTGAGATACTTCGGGATTGGTGGTTGATAGCCGAGTAAGGAACTGCTCTGAGCTCAAGACAAACCAAGGTTGTTTTGAGTGTATACCTGAAATATTGAACATCATTGATGAAGCCACCATTCACCTCTCCTCACTGCTCCGCGATAAGCCGCAAAAGTAAGCAAGTAAAGCAAGCAAGGTGCCATATTTTTCTATGAAGCCGCTTGTCCCTCAATGTCGCAAAAATTCAATACGTCGCGAAATTTGCCCAATAGTATCGAAAGCAATGGGTCAGGACGGAAATATCCCGAACTCATTTTTTAGGTAATGCATGAAGCAGCAAACAACAAACTATACGGATATAGGTGGCGTTATGTCAGACAGCACTAAAATTAATTTTATCTACCTTTCAGAACAGGACATGATTAAAGCGGGCGTTACGGATATGCCTGCGTGTGTCGACACAATGGAGGAGATGTTTTCGCTGCTCCATAAAGGTGACTACCGAATGGCAGGTGCGAACAACGATTCGCACGGCGCGATGGTCACTTTTCCCGATGAGTCTCCTTTCCCTGACATGCCGAAACCGACCGCAGACCGCCGTCTAATGGCGATGCCTGCATACCTTGGCGGTGATTTCCAGACGTGTGGAGTGAAGTGGTATGGCTCGAACATTGCCAACCGTGAGAAAGGTCTTCCCCGCTCGATTCTGATGTTTATCCTGAATGATATTGAGACCAGTGCACCACTGGCGTACATGTCGGCTAACCTGCTTTCTGCATACCGCACTGGTGCTGTACCGGGAGTCGGAGCACGCTACCTCGCTAGAAATGACGCAAAAGTGATTGGTTTACTTGGCCCTGGTGTTATGGGCAAAACCACTGTTGCAGCGTTCATCGCGGCCTGTCCTCAGGTCGACACCATCAAAATCAAAGGTCGTGGCAAAAAGAGCTTAGACAGCTTTATGACATGGCTAGCGGCTTCTTACCCTCAAATCACCAATGTACAGATTGTGAATACCGTAGAAGAGGCGGTTCGTGGTTCTGATCTGGTGACTTATTGCAACTCCGGTGAAACCGGTGACCCATCCACTTATCCGGAAGTGAAACGCGAATGGGTAAAACCGGGTGCGTTTCTTGCGATGCCTGCCAGCTGTCGTCTCGATGAAGGGATGGAAAAATCGGATGTTCGTAAAGTTATGGATAACAAAGGGTTATATCAGGCGTGGTTTGAGGAAGTACCGAAACCTACACACAACATCATTCCTCTGGTGGGGATGCGTTTTATGGACATGATCGATGCGGGAGAGATGTCTGCCAACGAACTGGAAGATCTGGGCGATATTGTCGCGGGTGCTACACCGGGACGTAAAAATGATGAAGAAATTATTGTGATGTCAGTGGGCGGAATGCCGGTTGAAGACGTGGCGTGGGCGACCAAAATTTACCGCAATGCTATTGAGAAAGGCATCGGCGTATCGCTGAACTTATGGGATGAACCAGTACTCAGCTAAATCGAAAGACATACCAAAAAAGGAATATGAGTGATGGCAAAAATCATCAAGGTAAAAACCGGGTCCCGATTCGAAGAGATTGCAAGTTACTCGCGCGTCGTAACCGTAGATAACTGGATATTTGTATCTAACACTGCGGGTCGGGATCCGGAAACCAACGAAATGCCGGAAGATGTTTTCGAGCAAACTGATCAGGTCTTTAAGAATATCGAGCGCGCACTTGCTGCGGTGGATTCCAGCTTAGCGGATGTAGTGACTTCTAAGGTGTTTATCCAAAATCCGGAGGACGTCAGTGCAGTAATGGAACACATTGGCAGTAAGTTCAGAGGCATTGATCCGACGACCACCGTCACCTGCCCTCCACTCGGTTCCAGTATTTACAAAGTTGAGCTGGAAGTAACGGCATACCGGGGCGCCTCTGGTAGCGAAACCGAACTGCGAGTTATCGGTTAGCAAGGCAGATTCTTATCATATGAAAAGGATGTAGACATGATAAAAACACTCGAATTCGTAGAAACCCCAAACGACCTTCCGGCAACAACCAGTGTTGTTATTATCGGTGGCGGTATTGTCGGAGTTAATGCGGCGCTTACCCTGGCAGAGAGAAACATTCCTGTTGTAGTGATTGAAAAGGGTTTTGTCGGCGCAGAGCAATCTTCGCGTAATCTGGGTTGGATTCGTAAAACCAATCGCCACGCGGATGATGTTCCTTTAGCAATCGCTTCTGACCAGCTATGGGCAGGTATGCCAGAAAGAATCAACCGTGATGTGGATTACAAGCAAAGCGGCATTATGTTCCTGGCTGATAGCGAAAAGCAGATGGGCGCTTATGAATCGTGGCTTGAATCGGTTAAGTCGCTATCTCTGGACTCCAAACTTTTGAGTGCTGAAGACATCAAAGCGATGGTGCCCGGCGGTGAAGGCAAATGGCTGGGCGGAATCTATACCGCCTCGGATGGCAGAGCTGAACCTTCCATCGCCACCAGTGCGATGGCGAAAGCGGCCATCGAGAAAGGAGCGGTAATTATCCAGAACTGTGCTGTACGTAACTTGTCTTTGTCTGGCGGAAAGGTCAGCGGGGTGCTCACGGAGAAAGGTGAGATTCGATGTGAGCAAGTGCTGCTAGCTGGTGGTGCATGGTCCAGAGCCTTTTTGAGTAACCACGGCGTGTCGCTGCCTTCTTTACCTTTGGTTTGTTCCGTGATGCGCTCCAAGCCGATGGACGGCCCGACAGATATTGCGGTTGCGGGGCCGAATTTTTCATTTCGTAAACACCTGGATGGTGGCTTTGTCATCATGCAGCGCGGAGCGATTGAAGCGCGGCTTACGCTCGACCACTTTCTCATCGGCCACCGTTATTTAGGTCAGCTAAAACAACAACGCGATGCGTTGCGTATTTCAGTCGGGCGACATTTTATTGAAGAAATGAAAGCCTCAAAACGCTGGTCACGCAATAAATCTTCAATGTTCGAAGAGATTCGCGTGATGAACCCGGAGCATAACGCGGGATTAAATCAGGAAGCGCTTACCAATCTGCGAAAGGCCTGGCCAGATTTTCAGCGCGCTGAAATCGCAGAAGAGTGGGGAGGGCTGATTGATATCACGCCGGATTCCAAGCCAGTAATCGATCACCTTGATGCAATACCCGGACTGACGATTGCGACTGGATTTTCCGGACATGGGTTTGGTACTGGGCCAGCGGCAGGGATGTTAGCTGCTGATCTGATTAGTGGCACAACACCGCTAGTCAATCCCGACCCATATCGTTTCAAACGATTGTAGCTTTACCAATCTAAATAAGTATTTTGATTTAAGTAATCTAAGGAATAGGGTTATGAACGAATTAGTCAGAAGTAACAAAATTCATATAGCTGAAGGATCAGCAACGAAGAATCAAAAGTTAAAAATTGGTCTCGGAACAATGATGGCGATCTGTATTGGTCTGGTTATTGTTCAGGGGGCGATGATTTCCGCGACACAGGGCATCGGCTTGGGTGGGATGGCATTTATCGCCGCAATGTTTACCGCTTTTATTTTGGCGCAGTTTAATGCGATGAGTTTTGCAGAACTCTCGCTAATGTTTCCTCAGGAAGGATCGCTTGCTACTTACACGCAAAAAGCAATCGGCCACTTTCCGGCGATTGTCGCTGTGTTCGCTGGTTATGTCGTGGTGTCTGTGCTGGCGCTGCCGGTTGAGTTGTTCTTAGTCGATGCGATGCTAAGTGAGTTATTGCCGGGTGTGCTTCCAGAGAAAGTGGTGCCTCTAGGTATCCTTGTTTTGCTTAGTGTAACGAACATGGTGGGCGCGGATGTCTTTGCCCGTGTTCAGAACCTGCTGGCGTTCATTTTGGTTGCAGCGCTTATTCTGGTTGGCCTTTGTGCGATAACCGGATTAAGTGAACCACATCCTGAATTGTCGGGTGCCACGGTAGACTGGAGCTTCGGTGGTGTGATTGATGGCAGTTTTGTTGGCTTAGTCGCGTTGGCAATGTGGCTGATGGTTGGTGTTGAGTTTATCTGCCCGATGATCAAAGAGGTGAAAAATCCGGTTAAGAATATCCCCCGTTCTATGCATCTCTCTTTAATTTTGATATTCGCGATTTTTCTGGCTTTTGCTTATGGTGCCAGCTTATACCTTAACGTGGATACTTTAGTCGGGTCGCCAATTCCTTATCTCGATTACATCAATGCTGTCTTCGGCCAGGCAGGGTTAGTCATTGCGACTGTGATGGCGCTGGCGGCAACTTGCAGCACGGTGAATACTATTTTAGCCTCTATCCCGAGAATGCTGCATGGTATGGCGATGCAAGATCAGGTCTTCCCTCAGTTTAAGGCACTAAACCGTTTTGACGCACCTTGGGTAGGAATTGTTGTGATGGCTGGCTGTACTTCAGTACCGTTCTTGTTCCTCGATATTGACTCACTGATTGTGTTAGTGATTGCGGCAACAACAAGTTGGCTGCTGGCGTACATGGTGGCACATATTAATGTCATCGTTTTACGTAAACGTATGCCGGAGCACAAGCGTCCTTATAAAACGCCTTTCTATCCTGTACCACAAATCCTTGGGATTATCGGGATGGGTTATGTTGCACTGAATAACTCTCCTTCACCAGAGATGACATCACTCGTCTATACCATTACAGGCGGTATTTTAGCGCTCGTGATTGCCATCGGCGCGGTTTGGGTCAAGTTCTATATGAAGCGTAATCTGTTCGAACCAGATATGGATTAGTGGGTAAATTTGTAAAGCAAAAAGCTCCCGTTGTCGGGAGCTTTTTGTGTTTAACCTGTAAAGATGTTTAACCAAACATGCGTTGGCTGCCTTCCTCAAACTCATTGATAACAATGGTCTCTGCACGTTTGAAGAAGTTAAAATCTGTAGCTGTTGCGCTGGTGTAAGCGCCCATCATTCGTCCGATGATCAGGTCACCGTTTTCCAGTTTTGGCAACATCACGTTTTCTGCGATCACATCAATGCTGTCGCAGGTTGGGCCAGACAACACGCTAGGTAAGTACTCACCTTCGTGCTTTAGCGTCACCAACGGGTACTGCGCATCATCGAACATCAAACCGCTGAACGAGCCGTAGATACCATCATCCAGGTAGTACCACATCTGACCGTCGCGCTCTGCTTGACCCATTACCGATGCAACACTGGTAACAGACTCCGCAACAATAAAGCGGCCTGGTTCCGCAATGATGTGAACCGTTTCTGGTAGCTCGTTTAATGCTTCATTAATCGGTACGCAGAACTCTGCGATTGGCATCACCTGCTCAGAGTAGGACACTGGGAAACCACCACCGATATCGAGGGTGCTTAATGCTGGTAAACCACGTTCTACGACCTCATCCATCACTTGTTTGCAGGTACGGATTGCATCAACGTATTTTTGTGGGTTCATGGTTTGTGAACCGACATGGAATGACAAGCCTTTAATACGAATATTCCATTCTTTCGCTGTTTCAATGATGTTCAGCGCTTGCTCTGGCATGCAACCGAACTTCTTAGACAGATCTGCGAAAGCTTCAGAGTTACGGAAGCTCAGGCGAACAAGCAGTTCTACCTGTTCGCTGTACGCTTTGAATTTTTCTAATTCGTTCAGGTTATCAACCACAAATACGTGGCAGCCGTAGGCCAGTGCATCACGAATATCACGGTCACGTTTGATAGGGTGAGTGTGAATCGTGCGCTCTGCTGGTACACCTTGCTGTTTCACTAAGTCTACTTCACCAGAAGTCGCTAGATCGAAACTTGCACCTTCTTCCAGCAGAGTTTTGACTACTGTCGGGTGTGGCAGCGGCTTAAGAGCAAAGTGCAGAGTGACATTCGGTAGTGCTTGGCTTAGTGCTCTGTAATTTTGACGAATGATATCGCAGTCAAGCATCAGTAATGGCGCGCCAAATTGCTCAACAGAAGTTTGGATAAGATCGACAGTCTCCGCAGGTAGAGCCGGAGAAGAAAAAGATTGAAAACCTAGTACAGACGCAGATTGAGCCATAGCAAACCTCCAAAGTTAAGTAGACACTTTTCACGTGCATTGTGATGAAAAGTGGAGCGTCAATAAAAGCGGGGTTACCGCCGTCAAAGAAACTCTTGGATAGTTGCTCTATCGCCTTGCCACAAAACTGCTGTGATGTACTCGGATTGGCTATCATCAAGAAGCAGCGCGATATTAAGGTCATAAGTTTTCATGCGCAATAAAAAATGCCGCAAATAAAGTAGAATTTTTTTATCGTCAGGATAGCTATTTGTTATTAATCATTACTCTATGATTTCTAAGAATTTATTGATGATTTGGTTGTGTTTTAATCCACTTCTTGTCACGAGCGAGATATCAGAACTGAACTGAAATGTATCGGGGAACAGCGGACGCATTTGACCTTTGTTACACCAGTAGTCGGCGTAGTGTTGCGGCAGAAATCCGATGTAAGTCCCTGTTAATATGAGGAAAGTAATACCTTCATGATCGGACGCTGTTGCCGTACATTTGAGCTTTTGATAAAGGTCGGTGACTTCGGGAGACATTCTGTGCCGTGTGATGACGGAATTGGTCTGTTTGAGGCTCTCTGTATCATGATCGCCTTCACCGAAAAATGGGTGTTCATTGCTGCAATACAGGTAGTAACTTTCGTTATATAGAGTCCGGTAATCGAAGTTGTTACTTTGGTTATTGGCAGGGAAAGCACCGACGTGAAAGCGCCCATCGATCAAGCCTTTTTCTATATCCGCTGGTGTCGACATCGTGATGTTGATATTAATTTTCTCACTCATCTGGCGAATATGTTTTAGCGCCTGGGTGATTTTCATGTGTGGCTGAGTGACTAAATTATTGACCAGGGCGATATTAAGCTCACCTCTCAGCTCATTATTGATTTGGTTCACGTCATTTCGAAACTGCTCAACCGAAGCAAGCAAAATATCGGCAGATTCTAATACTGCTTCACCTTCGTCGGTTAGGGTGATGCCGCCTCGGCCTCGGTGGCAAAGCTTCATGTTTAATCGCTTCTCAAGATCACTCATTTGCAAGGATATCGCCGATTTAGTAATACCGAGAACGGGCTCTGTCGCGGTATAGCTGCCGCACTCGACAACGGTTTTAAACAAGCGGATCAGTTTGATATCAAAGTCGGTGATCTGATTAATGACGCTTCGTTTTTTATTGTTGAGATTTTTCATAACTATCGTAAAGTAAATTTATAATCTACTTAACATACTCATGTGCTAAAAATAAGTCTAGGGTCAACAGCCCCTAATCACTACAAGGACAGTATAGCGATGAGTAACTACAAATTTGCACAAGACGGAATCGATACAGATTCTTGCGCTCATTGGATGGCATTCACTTCCAATCGCAGCTTTCATCAAAACCCTCGCATCATCACTCAGGCTCAAGGCTCGTGGCTGAAAGATTCCAATGGTCGTGATATCTACGATTCACTGTCTGGATTATGGACATGCGGTGCCGGACATGGCCGTCAGGAGATCCAAAAAGCGGTTGCTGAACAGTTGGGCACTCTGGATTACTCTCCGGCATTTCAGTTTGGCCATGAGCTTTCGTTTAAGCTAGCGGAGAGAATAGTCGAGAAGATGCCAGAAGGTCTCGATCATGTACTGTATACCGGCTCTGGCTCTGAATGTGCCGACACTTCACTCAAGCTGGCTAGAGCTTATTGGCGTGTGAAGGGTAAAGCGTCGAAGACCAAATTAATTGGTCGCGCACGTGGTTATCATGGCGTTAACTTTGGTGGCACCAGTCTGGGCGGCATTGGCGGAAACAGAAAAACGTTCGGCCAGTTAGTCGATGCTGATCATATCCCGCATACGCTGCAACCTGAATTAGCCTTCACCAGAGGCTGTGCGGAAACCGGTGGTGTGGAACTTGCGAATGAGTTTTTGAAACTCATTGAACTGCATGACGCATCAAATATCGCGGCGATTATTGTAGAGCCAATGTCAGGTTCCGCGGGCGTGATTGTGCCACCAAAAGGTTACCTGCAGCGTCTGCGTGAAATATGTAATCAGCATGACATCCTACTGATCTTTGATGAAGTGATTACGGCGTACGGACGTATGGGATGCTGGAGTGGGGCTGAGTACTTCGGGGTGACTCCGGATATTATGAATACTGCTAAGCAGCTCACCAACGGTGCCATTCCGATGGGCGCGGTGATCACGTCCCATGAAATCTACCAGGCGTTTATGGAGCAGGATTTACCGCCGCATATGATCGAGTTTGCCCATGGCTATACTTACTCCGCGCATCCGGTTGCGTGTGCCGCAGGTTTAGCGACATTGGATCTGTTAGAAAAAGATGCATTAATTCAGCAATCGAGTGAACTCGCGCCTGTCTTCGAAGACAAGCTGCATGCGATTCAGGGTGCAAACCATGTTATCGATATCCGAAACTGCGGCTTAGCTGGCGCCATTCAGATCGCCCCGCGAGACAATGATCCAACCATTCGACCGTTCGAATGTACATTATCTCTTTGGGAAAAAGGATTTTATGTTCGCTCAGGTGGCGACACGATTCAGTTTGGTCCGACTTTTAATGCTAAAGCCGATGATCTTGAGCGTCTATTTGACGCGGTTTACGAAACATTGAATCAACTAAATTAAGTATTAGAAATTAAGAATTAACAAAAGGAAATTAAAGCATGGACGTTATTTCACATTTTATTGCCGGCGATAAATTCTCACATTCTGGTTCAACTATTGATGTTTACAATCCAGCCACAGGTGCGGCAGTTCGTCAGGTTGAGATGGGAACCGCGGAAACCGTTAATCAGGCAGTAGAAGCGGCCAAGCGAGCATACCCGGCGTGGAGCAAGACGCCGCCGCTGAAAAGAGCACGCATCATGTTTGCGTTCAAAGATCTCCTGGAAGAGAACCAGGAACAAATCGCGCGCTTGATCAGTGAAGAGCATGGCAAGACGATAGAAGATTCACTGGGTGAGCTTCAGCGCGGTATTGAGAATGTGGAATACGCATGTGGCGCGCCGGAACTGCTAAAGGGCGAGTACACCCGAGGCACAGGCCCTGGTATTAATGCATGGAGTGATCACAAACCAGTCGGTATCGTTGCCGGTATTACGCCATTTAACTTCCCGGCGATGGTGCCGCTCTGGATGTACCCGCTGGCGATTGTTTGCGGTAACTGCTTTATTCTTAAACCGTCTGAGAAGGTACCGGCGTCAACGCTGTTTATCGTTGAACTGTTACATAAAGCAGGCCTGCCAAGTGGCGTGTTAAATCTGGTAAATGGTGGAAAAGAGGTCGTCGACGCATTAATTGAAGCACCAGAAGTGAAAGCGATGAGCTTTGTTGGCTCAACACCTGTGGCCGAATACATTTACTCAGAAGGCACCAAGCGTGGTAAACGAGTTCAGGCACTTGGCGGCGCGAAGAACCACGCGATTATCATGCCGGATGCTGAAGTATCAAGCACAGTTAACTCACTTATGGGAGCGGCGTTTGGCTCGTGCGGCGAGCGTTGCATGGCGATTTCTGTTGCCGTGTGTGTGGGTGATGAGGTCGCAGATAATCTGGTTAAAGAACTGACTCCGCTGATTCAGGAGCTGCGAGTCGGTGCCTATACGCAAGACTCTGTTGATATGGGACCTGTGATTGCTAAAGAGCATCTGGAAAAAATCGCAGGTTATATCGCAAGCGGTGTTGAAGCAGGCGCAGAGTTAGTCGTCGATGGTAGAGGTCTTTCGGTTCCTGACTTTTCAAGCGGTTACTTCATTGGTGGCAGTCTATTCGACAAAGTGACACCTGAGATGAAGATCTACACGGATGAAATCTTTGGCCCGGTACTGTGTGTTGTACGTGTAAACACGCTTGAAGAAGGGATTCAGCTGATTAACGAACATGAGTTCGGTAACGGGACTTGTATCTTTACCCGCGATGGTGAAACGGCAGAGATCTTCTGCGATGAAGTGGAAGCGGGCATGGTAGGTGTAAACGTACCGTTACCTGTGCCAGTGGCTTACCACAGCTTCGGTGGCTGGAAGCGTTCACTGTTCGGCGATCTGCATGCATATGGTCCAGACGGTGTGCGTTTTTACACGCGCCGTAAATCGATCACGCAGAAATGGCCGAAACCGCAAACTAACGAAGGTGCGCAATTTGCTTTCCCAAGCAGCAAGTAACGTTCACTTTCTCGGTTAAGTATGCCTTCCCCCGGCTCTGAGGCTGGGGGAAGGTTATTTAATTGCATAATTTATCTTTAGAACAAGTTCATGCTTTTTGACAGAGCGTTCCAGCGTTTTACTCGCTGTTGGCTGTCAGGGCTTTTAGCGGCCACACTGTGTACCAGCATGTTCGCTGCCATCACGATTCCCCACGTCGATTCCAGAAACAAATCCGCTTTAGATTTAGTGTGACATATGTGCGAGGTATACTCTTCTGCCCAGTAGCAGAACTCATCAGTGATGATGACTATTTGAATATTACGCTTTCTGGCTTCATCACAAAGTCGTCTGCTTTCGACTGCATAGGGCACAATATCCAGCAGGATAAGCACATCGTAACCTTTCTGATTGGCGGGTTGTGTTTCCATTCCCAGCCATTCTGCCAGCATTCCGTCGTGAGCAGAGAGATACTGGACGTTATCACGTGCGAAAGAAAGACGTCGCGTTACATCTTCGGCAGTACCCCGAATGGACTGAAATCCGGTCACATAGACTTTTCGAGCTGCGCTGACACAACCGACGATCCCATCCCACGTACCTGTACCAAATTGTTCGTAAAGACGCATCAAAGCCTGCATATCGTTCTTCATGTGCTCCTGATAGAGGCTATCAAGCGGAGCATTCGTGTCCGTTTTGTAGTTTTGTCCTAGCTGCTCTCGTTTCACCTCTTCTTTTAAAGAGGCTATTCCGTGGTATCCGGCACGTTTCAGAAATCGGCTTACAGTAATCTGACTGACCGCTGCTTTTTCCGCAATAGAAGTTCCGGTTTCGAAACTGATCTGTTCGAGATTGAGCAAAATATATTGCGCCACCCTTGCTTCTGAAACAGAAAGTTTGGGGATCAAAGACTTAAGTTTTTGTGCTGTAGCGGAACTGATCATTACGTCCGACGGATTCGTGAATGTATTCACCATAACACCTCCTTGTGTTTGGCTGCACCACTGTGGTGATTGTTGCGAAAATGTTGCACCAAGACAGTGCCTAACGTTAGAAGATTTGCCCTGATTTTCTGGTTTGTTTTAAAGAATGATATTTAACACCCTGTTTATACGGGGTTAATTATTATGTTAGATGATTAACATATCCTGATATTGAAATAAACATGCCAATATAAAAGAATTGTTATTGAGATCGGAAAGATGATGATTCTGTGAATTCGAAACGTTTTAAACAGCTTGCTTTAAACACATGGAAGGTGGATACATGAAGGCATTAAATGTTAAGAGTTACCCCCACTTAGTTAGTAAAAAAACAGCACTTACTTTAATCACAATGATGGGGCTGGGACTGTCTCAGCAAGCCGTTTCTGCGGAAACTCTTAAGCTTTACAACTGGGGGGATTATATCAACCCAGCGGTTCTGGATGAATTTACCAAGCAAACCGGAATTGAAGTCGGCATCGATACTTACACTTCTAACGAAGAAATGTTAGCGAAACTGCAGGCTGGCGCGACAGGATACGACATCGTCTTTCCGTCGGTACATATGCAGGACATCATGGCGCATCTTAACCTTCTGGAGAAAACCGACATTAACCAGTATCCGGGATTCTCACATATCGAGACCAGTTTCTTAAACGCCAAATCAGACCCTAAAGGTGAATACTGTCTGCCGTACGCGTGGGGTACAGTCGGTATCCTTTACAACAAGAAGCACGTGAGTTCGATTGACTCCTGGGAGGAGTTCTTCAATTTGCCTAAAGAGGGCAAGAAGATCGCTATGCTGGACGACATGCGTGAAGTGATCGGTGTCGGTTTGATTGAACACGGTAAGAGTGTGAACTCGACAGACCGTGATGATCTGAAAAAAGCGCAAGAGTTCATCATCAAACAAAAACCTTACGTCTCTTCTTTTACCTATGACAGTGCGCCGCTGGTGCAGTCGGGTGACATTGCAGCTGCTCAATGGTATGTCGGCGCAATGCTGTATGTGTTCCAGACACCAGATGAGCTTGGTTACGTGATCCCTAAAGAGGGCGCGACCATGTACCAGGAAAACATGTGTGTGCTTAAGTCAGCGCCAAACAAGAGCAATGCGAAAAAGTTCTTAGAGTTTTTCACTCAGCCTGAAATCGCTGCGTTGAATACCAAACAGCAGATGAATGGTTCAGTCAACAAAGATGCGGTTGCCCTTCTTCCTGAGTACATTCGCGATAACCCAAGCATTAACCCGTCGGCTGAAGTTCGTTCAAAACTGCAACTCTTTGCTGAATTAGGTAAAGACATCAAGTTGTATGACCGTGTTTGGACCAAGATCCGTACTCATTAATTGATCAAAAATACGGGCTTATAACTTAATCTTCAATGAGCTTAAGGTCCGTATTCAACAATATTGAATGGTGATTTAGATGCCAGATTCACTATCCGAAGAATACATTCGCATACGCCGTGGTTTTCGTCAGTTTACCACTCCGGAAGGTAGTGTGATTAAAGCGCTTGATGGGGTTGATATTTCCATCGCCAAAAAAGAGTTCATTACCTTGTTAGGGCCATCAGGATGCGGCAAGACTACACTTCTTAAAATCATCGCGGGGTTTGAAAGCCTAGATAAAGGCGATGTGTTAATTGATAACGAGTCTATCGTTGCTTTGCCTGCCCATAAGCGTCCTGTTAATACCGTTTTTCAGTCTTACGCTCTGTTTCCGCATATGACCATCGAAGACAACGTCGGCTACGGACTGGATGTCGCGAAAGTGAACAAGGCCGAGCGCAACCAGCGCGTAAAAGAAGCGTTAGAAATGGTTGGCCTTAGTGGTACTGAAAAGCGGATTCCTTCTCAGCTTTCTGGTGGTCAGCAGCAACGTGTTGCTCTGGCGCGCGCCATTATCAACCGACCTAAGCTTTTGTTGCTCGATGAGCCTCTGTCTGCACTGGATAAGAACCTGCGCCTGAAGATGCAGCTGGAGCTGAAGCGTTTACAAACAGAGCTCGGTATCTGCTTTGTTTTCGTGACACACGATCAAGAAGAAGCGTTAACCATGTCAGACCGTATTGTCGTGCTTAATGGCGGTAAGGTTCAGCAGATGGGGACGCCGGATGAGATTTACCATACCCCTAAAAATAAGTTTGTCGCGACTTTCATCGGCGAAAGTAACTTGTTTAATGGCAGGGTAATACTGGTGGAAAATCACGTTGCGGTTATTGATTGCGATGGAATAAAAGTATTCTGCGAAGCGGGTAACTACCGTGTTGGTGACAGCATTGAACTCTTACTGAGGCCAGAGCAGTTTTCTCTGAAATCAGCTGTTGAACAAGGGTTAACGCATGGAGTTGATATGACCATCGAAGAGATCGTGTTCGTCGGTGCCGATTATCAGTTGCATGGTAAGCTAGCTAACGGCCAGTCTGTTACAGCCTTGGCTCGTCGCAGTGATGGCAGTTTTCATGTCGGTGATACTGTGACTATGTATTATCAGGTCAACGCCCCTCATGTGATTAGTATCGAAAGGAACTCTGAGCGGGAGGTTGCATGAAACCATCCTCAAAGACGCTTTCCAGAGAGCAGGTATCCCTGCTAGTAATGCTATCCCCGACATCGCTGTTTTTGGGCGTGTTCTTTTTAATTCCGTTAATGATCATGCTGACTTACAGCTTTTTGGAACCGGGACTATATGGTGGAGTAGAGTGGAGTTTCTACCACTGGAACTACGGGCGTATTCTGGGCTGGGCTGACGGTTTTTATGAAGAGTTCGATATTGTTTATTTGGAGATTTTATTCCGTTCAATCGGCTTGGCTGCCGCAACGGTTATCTGCTCTTTAGTGGTCTGCTACCCGGTCGCGTTTTGGATCAGTCGTTTATCACCTAAGATGAAGTCACTGTTTATCTTACTGATAACCCTTCCTTTCTTTTCCAGCATGATTGTTCGCCTGTACGCATGGATTCTGATTCTGCGCGATTCCGGTTTTGCTAATCAGTTTTTAGAGTGGACAGGGGTCATCTCGGAACCTCTGAGCATTATGTACTCAGGTACTGCCGTGATCATCGGCATGGTGTACATTTTTGTTCCGTTTATGTTCCTGCCGATTTACTCAAGCGTGGAGAAACTAGACACTCGGCTTATTCAGGCTTCTGAAGATCTCGGAGCTACGCCTTTTACTACTTTCCGTCGAGTGATATTCCCAATGACACTACCCGGCATTATGGCTGGCAGTGTCTTAGTGTTCATCCCGAGTTTGGGCAACTTTGTGATTCCGGAGCTTTTCGGCGGAGCCAAGGTTCTGATGATTGGCAACATGGTTGAGCAGCAATTCCTCTACGCGAGAAATTGGCCTTTTGGTGCTGCGTTATCAATGATCATCACACTGTTCATGTTGGTGTTATTGAGTGTGTTTTTCTACCGAATCAATCGCTCTCCAGCAAACCAGTAACGGCATTCAGTAAGGACATATAGTATGCAAGGGAACTCGATGTTTAAACGGATTTTATCGACCTACAGTTTGCTGTTTTTTATTTTTCTTTATGCACCAGTAATTTTGATTGTGGTGTACTCGTTCAACTCTAACTCGGTAAACATTATGAACTGGGCTGGGGCGAGTTTGGATTGGTACCGAATCATGTTCGGCATGGAAACCGAAATGCAGTTGCCAGACACCTACATTGATTCAACAGGTCAGTTGCTCAATGCACTCAAGAATAGTTTGATGGTCGCAAGCAGTGCTACCGTCATTTCCACTGTATTGGGCACTATGGTTGCACTGGCGCTGGCGCGGTTCCGCTTCAAGCTACAGCCGTTTTACAAAATGCTGATGCATGTGCCTATGGTGATGCCAGACATCGTGCTAGGGATTGCGCTGCTGATATTCTTTATTGGTTCGGGATTGAGCTTAGGTTCAACCACTATCGTCATTGGTCATTGTACATTCTTAATCAGCTATGTATTCATCGTAGTCAGCTCTCGATTAGCAGGAATGGACCCGCTATTAGAAAGTGCGTCTGCTGACTTGGGTGCCAATGAATGGCAAACATTCAAACGTGTGACTCTGCCTTTGATCCTTCCCGGAGTGATAGGTGGCGCTTTGCTTAGTTTCATCATTTCTATTGATGACGTCGTGATCACTTACTTTATCAGTGGTACGGATTCGACCACTTTACCTGTGTACATTCTCAGCATGATCCGAAAAGGAATCAAACCGGAAATCAATGCGATAGCAACACTAATGCTGCTGTTCTCATTAGTTATCGCGTATGCGGGTATCTACTTTAAATCTAAGAAAAGCTCAATATAAGGATATGGAGTTTGGATATGACTAAAAAACTCAGAGCGAGAGAGCTAGGCCTTCCGTTTCCCGGTGTGACAGGGGCTAATAACGCGATAACTGACATTCCCGGAGTGCTGGTTGGTTATAAAACGCTAATTAAACACGATCTTGATTCGCCGGTTCAAACGGGCGTAACTGCGATATTACCTCGCGGGTACTCAAAGACGCCACAGCCTGTCTGGGCGGGAAGTTATGCGCTTAATGGTAACGGCGAAATGACCGGAACTCACTGGATTCAGGATGGTGGATATTTCTGCGGACCACTGATGATCACCAATACTCACGGAGTCGGCATCACTCATCACGCCACGGTTAAATGGATGGTGAATCACTATAAAGAGGCGTGGGCAGACAATCATTTGTGGGCAATGCCGGTTGTGGCAGAAACTTATGATGGTGTGCTGAATGATATCAATGCGATGCACGTGACTGAGCAAGACGCAATTGATGCATTAGACAGTGCGGAAGACGGTGTGATAGCTGAAGGGAACGTTGGCGGTGGTACAGGGATGATCGCCTACGGTTTTAAAGGCGGAACGGGGACCTCTTCCCGGCTGGTCAGTGTTGGTGATGACAGCTATACCGTTGCTGCGCTTGTACAGGCGAATCACGGTATTCGTCCCTGGTTTAATGTGCTCGGCGTACCTGTCGGGCAATATATGCCAGATGAGATGATGCCGGAGGAGAAAGAGATGGGTTCCATCATCGTTATCCTGGCCACTGATGCACCTATGTTACCGCATCAGCTTAAACGCATGGCAAAACGTGCGGCGATTGGTATCGGACGAAATGGTTCGCCTGGCGGGAATAACTCGGGCGATATCTTTTTGGCATTTAGTACCGCGAACGCACAGGATCTTCCGCAGCTCTCTGGTAATTACGCGTCGATGACTTGTGTAAATGACGAGTTGTTTGACGATTTTTACCTAGCTGCGGTTCAGGCGGTTGAAGAGTCCGTGGTTAACGCCATGGTCGCAGCTGAAGATGTAATGACGTTTAAGCCGGCAGGGTACAACTGTAAAGCCATTGATACTGGCGAGCTGGTTAAGCACGTTGACCGGTTTTTTAGTGTGTAACTTTTAGTGTGTAAGTAAGCGAACAAATAGCATTTAATTACTAATTAGCGAGATGAGAGCCTTTGACCAGAACGTACCCATTTGGCCATAGGCTCTTTTTTGTATGTCCGGTTATGCGGGGAGTTAGGCTGGCTCGCCCGCTTCATCTTCCTCGACGATATCGGTTTCTAAGCTCGCTTCTGCCAGCCAGCGTTGCATAGTCTCGCTTTTCAGTACCTTTTGTTGATACTGGATTGCCTTCTCAGACAATGGAATACCGTAAGTAAGAGTGCGCAGTACCACCGGTGCATACATGGCATCGGCAATCGACCACTCGCCAAATAACCAGCCGTCTGGGTATTGTGCCATTTGCTCAGACCAGATTTGATCAATACGCTCAATATCTTTGAGTGCCTGGCTGCTTAACGTGATTTTCCTCCTGGCGCGGCAGTTCATCGGCATTTCATTTCGCAGCGCCATAAATCCGGAATGCATCTCGGCCGATACCGCTCTTGCTTTAGCCCGCTCAGAAAGAGATTGTGGCCACGCCTTGCCATTTAAATAAGCGTCATTAACGTATTCGAGAATGGCCAGTGAATCCCATACGGTCACATCATCTCCAACTAGCGTCGGAACCTTGGCGGTTGGCGTAACATCCTCTAGAGTGTTGTAGAAATCTTCGGTGAACAGTTTGATTTTTCTGATCTCAACATCAATGTCGTAGTGCATGAAGATAAGCCATGCTCGCAGTGACCAGCTCGAATAATTTTGATTGCCGATGTAAAGTTTCATCCATACTTCCTTGTTTTTTTGCTCTTGTCAGGAACATTTAAGTTAAAAGATTGTGTTATCGAAAACTAACGGATAGTTTTGATAGGACACATTAATAAAACCGATAGATCAACAGACCGTAATATGGATATTGATGCTTTAAGAAGTCTTCTGGCGTTTGCAGAAACGGGTAGCTTTACCCGTGCCGCGAAGCAAATTAACCGAACTCAGTCTGCATTCAGTGCCCAGATGCGCAAGCTGGAAGATGAGCTCAATATTGGTCTTTTCGTTAAAGAAGGACGCAATCTTGTTCTGAGCGAGGCAGGGCTCGCGTTGCGTGCACATGCTGAGCAGCTGGTGGCGTTACATAATAAAGCGGTTAAGCAAGTAAGCGGTTATCAGGATAAACAGCCACTCCGACTTGGTTGTCCGGAGGATTACAACGACGCCATTCTGCCAAAAGTCATCGGCATTTTGAAACAAGCAGAGCCGACCTGTTCCATACAAGTGTTCAGTCAGCCCAGCGTTACACTGCGCGAGTGGCTGGATGAAGGTAAAATTGATGCGGCGATACTGACGCGTTCTCCTGACAGTGAGGAGGGGCATTGGCTTGCACATGATAAAGGTGTGTGGATTGCCAGTCAGGATTACCAAATAGATAAGTCTAAACCTCTGCCGCTCGCACTGTTCCAGACAGACTGTAAATACCATGCGGCCGCGATTGATGGCTTGACCAAAAGAGGGATTTCTTATCAGCTGCTGGCCTGTTGCAATACTGCATCGGCACAGAGAGCAATTGTTCGAGAAGGGTTAGCTATTGGCGCGATGGGGCGACTGAGTGTCTCTTACGATCTTAATATTCTCACAGACATGCCACCGTTGCCCGCGGTTGATATTGTGCTCGTGTCCGGAGTAAACCAGCACCCATTGCTTAGCTCATTTGATTTAGCTAGCGCCGACTTTTCAATGATAGATTAACGCGATATACGAGAGCGTTTAAGAAAGCATTAACGCAGATAGAGTAATGGCTACGCTAATGCTTTTAACGAGTTAGTGCCCAAGCTTCAGCATGACCACGCCAGACAGAATTAGCATAATGCCGATATAGCGAATCATGGAAGCCGGGTCTCCGTAGAAATAAATACCGACAAGAAATGTCCCAGCTGCTCCGATGCCTGTCCAGACCGCATAGGCGGTACCCATAGGGATAGCACGTTGCGCAGCAAATAACAGTGCGCCGCTGATCGCCATGAATACGATTGCCATAGAAATACCCAGTACTTTGTGCCCCGACTGAGCCACTTTCAAGCCAACCGGCCACCCGATTTCCGTAACACCAGCTAAAAGCAGATATAACCAGCTCATACATTCCACCTGTTTAAATAAAGGAAACATTTGCAGGCTATGCTATCGATTATTATGATAGATAAAAGTTAGTAACTATCGAATTTTTTCATATGTTGAGTTTGGAACAAGTCAGGATGTTAGTGCTCTCCGCTGAGTTAGGTTCATTTTCTGCCTGTGCCAGAAAGATGGGCAAGGTTCAGTCTGCGGTGAGTCACGGTATTAGTAGCTTAGAGATAGATTTGGGTATCGAATTGTTTGACCGCTCGGCCAGAAGTCCGAGGTTAACTCCGGCGGGTGAACGCCTGCTGCGCAGTGCAAAAAACCTGCTAGCTCAGGCGGATGAATTTGAGAAAATCGCTCAGTCTATTGAAAGGTCGGAAGAAAGCCAGCTCACCATCGCCATCGACGACGGAGTTTATAACTCGAAACTTGCCGACTTGTTTAAGCGTTTGGATAGCCAGTTTCCGACGATTCAGATTGATGTACTGAGTCTGGCTTCCGGTGATATTTCCACTGAAGTTGCAAATGGTGACGTAGATATCGGAGTGATGTTCACTGAATTTGAACAGTTAAAACAGGTCGATTTTTGCTACGTGGGAAGTATTGATTACCTTCCTGTTTGTCACCCGCAATATCCGCTTGCTGAGATTGATGTGGAGCTGCAATCGGATTTAGCGCCGTTCCGCCAGATCGCGATTCGCGGGAAAGCAAAAACAGAGTCGCAGGCTTTAATCAGTATTGCGCCGAAGGTATGGTGGAGCTCTAGTCACTACAGTGCGTTAGAACTCGTTAAGCAGCAGGTTGGCTGGGCTTATTTACCGTCATTTTTGGTCAATGACTTAATCGATTCTGGAGAACTGCATAAAATTAAAGTGGCCTTCGATCATAAGCCCTGGAATGCGCCCGTCGATCTGGTGTTTAAAAAAGGCAGAATTAACGGGCCGGTATTTCAGTGGTTGTTTGATGAGTTAAAGCAAACATTCACCCCGACAAAGTAGAATTACCCAGCGTTTTAAAGTAGGTGAAGAAAAACAAAACGCCACCTCAGGGAAGGTGGCGTTTCAGAGTCTTATGGGTTCTTATTACTGAGCTTTCGCAGACTATTGCGCTGCAGTTACCGACATTTCAACCAGAATTACGTCTCTTGCCATGCGGGCTTCAACACACGCTCGTGCAGGTTTTTCGCCATCAGCGACCCAAGCGTCCCACACTTTGTTCATTTCAGCGAAGTCTTTCATATCCCGAAGGTAAATAGTAACGGACAGCAGCTTGTCTCGATGGCTACCCGCTTTTTCCAGTAACGCATCAATCTTGTCCAGACAGCGTTGCGTCTGCTCGGTAATATCCCACGCAGCATCACCTGCTGTCTGACCACAAAGATAAATAGTACCGTTGTGTTTAACAATACGGCTCATGCGCTCTGTGGATTCAATTCGTTCAATTGTCATTGCTTGCCTTTTATCTTTTATTTGTATTTCAATTAGCTGTTCAGTCAGAAATACTAACGAAATACCGCTTACGCGAATACCACTCTGTATAGGATTTGTGGGCTTTAACGTCGGTAGTATAAAGAAATACGATTGCCATCGATTTCCTGGACGATAAACGGAATTTCATAAATGTCGCTTAATACCGCTTCATCAATGACTTCGCCTACGTTGCCAGCCTTAATGACTTCACCCATTTTCATTGCGACGATATGGTCTGAGTAGCAGGAAGCAAAGTTAATGTCGTGAATGACGATCACCACCGCTTTGTTTTTTAGCTGAGCCAGTTTGTGCAGTGTGCTCATGATATCGACGGAGTGCTTGATATCTAGGTTATTCAATGGCTCATCAAGAAAAATATAATCGGTGTCCTGTGCGACCACCATGGCGATGAACGCCATTTGACGCTGACCGCCAGAAAGTTGGTCAATAAAGCGATCCTGCAAATGGTCTATCTCCAGGTGCTGCATCGACTCTTCGATAATGCGGTTATCTTCTGCGGTTAAACGTCCCTGAGAGTAAGGGAAACGCCCAAATGCCACCAAATCACGCACAGTGAAACGCATGTTGATGTTGTTGGATTGACGCAAAACGGAAAGGCGTTTAGCGAGGTCTTCTGTGTTCCACTGATCAAGTGGTTTATCTCCGATGACGACCGTTCCGGCATCGCTTTCGGTCAGGCGACTCGCCATGGACAATAGCGTACTTTTGCCTGCCCCATTCGGGCCAATAATGCTGGTCACTTTACCTAATGGAAAAAGGGCATCAGCATTTTTTACCACGTATTTGTCGTTGTATTTTTTGCTTAAACCTTGAATACGGATCATGTGATAAACCTTTAATCGAATTTATTTTTCATAAGCAGCACTAAGAAGTAACCGCCGCCAATAAAGTTGATAATAACGCTGATGGTGGTATTGAAATCGAACATGTTTTCGACCACCCACTGGCCGCCGGACAACAGCACTACCGACAAAACGGAACTGGCGATAATTAGCAGTCGATGCTGGTAGCCAGTAAAAACCTGGCGAGTTAGCGCCACGACAATTAAACCAAAAAACAAGATTGGACCAATCAGAGCGGTGGAAATGGACACCATCAGCGTGATGATAAACATTACCTGCATCGTCAGTTTATGGGTGTCTACACCTAAGCTCTTGGCGTTGTCTGCGCCTAACCACATGACATCTAACTTATGTGAGATACGCATTAAATAAGCGCCACACAGCAGCATCGGAACAACACACCAGTAAACCAGTTCACTGTTGATGTTATTAAAACTGGCGAACATAGAACCCTGAATGAAGTTAAACTCGTCCGGGTCCGTCACCATAGTGAAAAAGCCGGTGATACTGCTGAACAAACTGCTGAGTACAATACCGATCAGTAACAGAGTGAAGATGTTGCGTTGACGGCCTCTGAAATAGAAGGTGAACAGGGTCATCGCACACACGATCATGATGCTGGTGGAAAGAGCAAAATTGATTTTGCTGTTAATGACCCATGCACTCATGCCACCAAACATCACCACCAATATCACCTGAATCATCACGTACAGTGAATCGAAACCGAGAATAGACGGTGTGAGGATCCGGTTATTGGTAATGGTCTGGAAAATGAGTGACGAGGATGCAATCGCAATGGCAGCCAGCACAATCGCCAGCACTTTAGGAATGCGGCGTGATAAGAAAAACTGGTAGTTGTCAGGTGTTAATCCTTTGCCGATGAAAACGGCACAAATAAGTACTGCGATAACCGCGAGTAGCATAACTTTAATTGAATCACGCATTCGCTTTGTCTCTCAATACCAGGTAAATGAAAACAGAACCACCTAAGATGCTGATGATCATCGAAATAGGAATTTCATAAGGGAAGATAATCAGACGGCCTACAATGTCGCAGGTCAGTACCAGAATGACCCCGGCGTAAGCAGTCCAAGGCAGGTTGCGGCGCATGTTATCTCCAATGAAGATCGACACCAGATTCGGCACGATAAGACCTAAGAAAGGAATCATACCGACGATCATCACAACGGACGATGACAAGACGGCGACTAAAATGACACCAATTAATACGATACGCTGGTAGTTAAGCCCGATGTTTTTGGCAAAGCTTTCACCAACACTGGCCGCGCTGAAGCGGTTGGCGTAGGCGTAAGCCAGTAAGGATACAGGCAGCGCCAGATATAAGAACTCGTAATTACCGCGCAAAACAGAAGCAAAGTTGGCGACTGTCCAGGAGCCGAGCGTCTGGACTAAATCATATTTATACGCAACGAAGGTCGTCATAGAAGAGACCACGTTGCCGTACATGATGCCGATCAGCGGCACCAAGACGGTATTCTTAAACTTCAGGCGTTGCAGGAAGCGAACGAAAATAACCGTACCGAGCACTGAAAAAGCGAAAATGGTAATGAGGTGAACCCAGCTGCTCATATCGGAAAAGAAGATCAGAGCAATGATATAACCGAACATAGCCCAGTCCACGGTACCTGTGGTTGACGGGGCTGCAAACCGGTTCTGCACGATCTGCTGCATGATCAACCCGGCGATGCTCAGGCCTGCACCAGCCAGTATAATGGCGAGCAAGCGGGGCAGTCGACTGACCAGAAGAATGTTCAGACTATGGCTGTCACCAGCCAGAATTTGCGATAGAGAGACGTTTGCAACACCAACCAACAGCGATGTGCCGGCAAGGATGAGTAGCAAAACGAAAGCCAAAATATGATGTAATTTCATAGTGAAGAAACAACGTTATAGATATGACAATGACCTTTCACGCTATTAGCGGAAAGGCCATCTTTTATAGGGTGATTAAACTGGTTTGCTTAGTTAACAATGACTTGGTTTAGCTCTTTAATCATGGTTTGAGTTGACTGATAACCGCCAGCAGTTAAGTACCAGGCGGCCGGGTCAATAAACATCACGCGGTTATTCTTTTCAGCCGGTGTTGATTTAATCAGTTCGTTATCAAACAGCGCCTTAGCTTTGCCATTGCTGCGGCCGATTGCCTGTTCGCGGTCCAATACCAGTAACACTTCTGGTTGTGCGTCTGCGATGTATTCAAACGAAATTAGGTTACCGTGTTTGCCAGCTTTTGCTTTCACGTTGTCAGAGGATGAGGTTGCAAAGCCAGCTTCGTTATACACAAACGAGAAGCGGCTATCGGGACCGAACATCGCTAGGTTGTTACCGCTGTTGGAAACTGTCAGAGCGCGAGGCGGATTAGCGGCCACTTTTGTATGAAGTTGCTCTATTTGCGCCTGAACGTCGGCAATTAGTTGCTCTGCGCGCTCTTCTTTGTTGAAAATGTCACCAAGCACGCGCCAGTGGTTTTGTGTGGTCTTCCAGTAGTCTTTGGTATCGATCTCGAACATATAAGTCGGTGCGATATCTTTAAGATCTTTGTAGGAGTTTGCCATGCGGCCTTCTGCAATGATCAGATCCGGCTTCAAGGTAAACAAGGTTTCAAAGCTCACCTCTATTACGCTGCCTGTGTTTATCACAGAATCGCCTTTGTATTTTTCCAAGGTGGTAGGGAGTAGTGTTTTAGGTACACCAACTGGTGTGATCCCAAGAGCATCGACGTAATCAAGGCTGCCATAGCCAAGTACAACCACACGTTTCGGTACATCATTAATTTCTACCGAACCCATGCTGTGTTGGTAGGTTTTTGCCATGGTTCCGAAAGGTACTAAGGCAAGCAGCAGTGTACTTGTTGCTACACGAAGAGAAGTTTTACCAAACATGATGATTCCCAAAGGTCTGCATATTCAGTCACCTTCACTGGAAAACGCATTAACATGAAAACAGAGAGAAAGATGAGCTGAAAAAATGAAACGAATTTGATTTAAATCAAATAAGAATGATTATTGATTGCATACACGTTAGCAGATAAGCTATAGGCAGCAACAGAATTATAAGAATAGTGAGTATTTAAAAAGTGAATTTAGCTCAGGTGGATTTGAATTTGTTGTTTATTCTCAAGAGTTTGCTTGAGGAAAAGCATGTCTCCAATACTGCGGTTTTATTAGGTATGAGCCAACCATCCGTCAGTCGTTCTTTACAAAAGCTCAGAAGTTTGTTTGACGATGAGTTGTTGGTAAGAACTGCTCATGGATACGAGCTGACCCCGAAAGCTGAGGTAATTAAACAAGACTTAAACACAGTACTTACCGGGCTGGAGAAGCTGATGCACGGCCAGTCTTTTGTTCCCGAAAAGAGCAAAGGAACGATTCGCTTCTTCGGCTTAGTACCTCAGGTCATCATGCTGCTTCCAAGTGTTATCTCCCGGATAAGGCAAGAAGCGCCAAACATGATCATTGATGTTGATTCCATCCCTAAAAGGCATTTTGATGCCCTGATTACCGGTGACGTGCATTTTGTCATCTCTACTGCATCTCCACCAAGCTCAGAGCAAAATTTGTATCGCATGAAGATCGCGAACCGAGACTACCGGTTCCTGATGAGTGAATCTCACCCTTTAGCGAAGGTTGAAGAGTTAACCGTCGAGATGCTGCTTGACTGTAACTTCGGTCAAATTTCACTTCAGGGCGGGAAAACATTTTCGATCTATCACAGATTCGCGGAGCTTGGTGTCGTGGATAGAAATCGCCCGTTGTCGATTCCGTTGCAGCTTTCCACTTTTAATGCTGCGCCACCTATTGCTGAGCAAACGGATGTCATTTTTCACCTGCCTACACCATTTGCCGAAGGGGCATGCCACGGACGAAAACTGGTGACCAAAAAGGTCCCCAAAGAGATTCGGCTTAGCAGTGAGTCTGTCTATCTGTACTGGCATAAACGTTATCACAACGATCCGATGTGTAACTGGGTTAAGTCTTTATTTAAAGAAATCTACGGCTTTGAAGAAAGTGAATGATTGAAATTTCGATTATTCATTTCCTGCATAACGGTAATTTACTGACTGGATACAAGAGCACTTGTCTTAGATAAGTAAAATCTATTTAATGCGAACCATTATCATTATGAATTTCAATAATAATAACAGGTTTTACTATGTCTAAGACGACTCTGTTCGCACCAAAACCATTAGCAGTGGCTATCGGTGCATTATGTACTTCAATTTCAGTAATGGCTGATACAACACCAACCAACATCGATGAGCAGATGGTTGTTACGGCAACCCGTACGCAAATGGAGCTTAAAAACGCACCTGCATCGATGTCTGTGATTACTGCTGATGATATCGCAAATGATCCGGGTATCACCCTGGCTGATATCGTTGCTAACCAAACCAGTGTAGAAGCTGACTACGGCAGCACTCGTGCCGGGCGTCAGCAAATCTCTATTCGTGGTATGGAGGCCAAATACACCCTTATTATGGTGAACGGACGTCGTATGAGCTCTGCAAGTGCGATTGTTCGTGGTAACGATTTCGATCTGTCCACAATCCCGATGGATTCAATTGAACGTATTGAAATCATTCGTGGCCCTATGTCTGCACTTTACGGTTCGGATGGTATGGGCGGCACGATCAACATCATCACTAAGTCACCAGAAAATGACTGGAGCTCACAGCTTAGCATGGATAACACAACACCAAATGATGGTAACGGCGGGCAAGAGTACACAGTTGGCTTAACCACATCCGGTGCTTTAATTGACGATACACTGTTTGCACGTCTTTCCGTTTCGCAAACCAGTCGTGATGCATGGCAGCCTTACTCTGGTATTAAAACGGTAAGGGGCGTTGATTACGATCGTTCAGAGGTAACGGCATTTGAAGGCCGTGACACATTAGCACTATTCGGCACGTTGTCATGGCACTTAGCTGACAACCAGTTTATCGATCTGGACTTAGGTTATAGTGATGATGAACGCGATACGGCAGCTGAAAGTGCGACACGTGTAATTTACTCCGAATCACGAGTGCGACGCGACAGTCAGGCGATTTCACACACGGGTTTGTGGTCTTGGGGTGACACTCAGGTACGTTACTCTCGTGAGAATGTGGAGAACGTTGATGCTGCGAACGATGGTGTTGATTCAATTGAAGAGCTTACCCAGATTGTAGAAGCGTCGGCGACAACCTACTTAGGTGACAGTCATACGCTAACGTTTGGTGTCGATTATCAGAACAGTGAGCTTTCTAACCCGGAAAACCTTGTTGATAATAAAGCGGAAGCCTACCAGGGCGCGGCATTTATTCAGGATCAGTGGGCAGTGACAGACACGCTAACTGCAACTATCGGTGGACGTCTGGATAAACATGAGCAGTTCGGTGAAGAATTTAGCCCGCGTGTTTACCTTGTACACCAAACCACCGATTCTCTGGTGTTGAAAGGTGGTGTAGGTAAAGCGTTTAAAGCTCCGACTATGACGCAAAACAATCCGGACTTTAAGCTGATTAGCTGTAAAGGTAACTGTGATATTCAGGGTAATGAAGACCTAGGTCCGGAAACCAGTATTAACTATGAACTCTCTGCATTGTACAGTGCTCAAAGCTGGAACATTGAAACGGCGCTGTTCCGTAACGAAGTTGAAAACCTGATTGAACAAACCGATGTTTTCTGTGAAACAGGAACGTGGTCAAGTTCCATTATGAGCTGTATCGACGCAAACGGTGATCCAATCGATCGCGATCTTTCTAATCCGTACAAGTCATTTAAAAACGTCTCGAAAGCGGTTATTCAGGGGGCAGAGCTGTCTGGTAGCGTTCAACTTTCTGAGCAATGGGCAATGTCAGGCAACTACACTTACTTGGATACCGAAGATAAATCGACAGGTGAAGAGCTTAATGAGCGTTACAAACATTCAGCATTTGCCCGTCTGAACTGGTACCCAACCAATGACCTGGACCTGTTTGCGAGTGCCCGTTACCGCGGTGAACGTAAGATTGATTCAGAGCTGACTCAGGACTCCTACACGACTCTGGATCTGGGTACGGTGTACCATGTTAATGACTCACTTCGCCTTCGTGCCGGTATCACTAACCTGACGGATGAGAGTGTTTCAAAAGAGCTTGAAAATATTGGTTATGTTGAAGCGCCACGTACTTACTATGTTGGTATGACAGCGAACTTCTAATACCGATATTCATCTGCAAAGGGGCGTCACAGTTAACTGTGACGCCTCTTTCTTTTATCGCTAAGCGTATTAACCCTGAGTGACTGCATTCGCTGTTTGTTCTGCAGGTAACGGTGCACTGAAACCTCGCAAAATGTTCGCTAAGGTAATTGCAGTGAACAGCGCGATAACCAGTGAAAGGTGCCACGCTTCACTTAAACCGAGCTGTACCAACGTTAAGCTCACGAGCGAAGAGACAATCATCTGGCCTCCTCCGGACATCGCTGCGGCAGAACCGGCTTGTTTTTTATAAGGCTGCATCACCAGAGCTTGGGCACAGGGTAGTGCGATACCATTACCCAGAATCATCAACAGCTGCCCCAGCATCAGATATAAGGGCTCTACAGGACAGAAGAATAACCATATTGCGGCACTGATATGCAACACCGGGGTAGATAGCAGCATCTTTTTATTACCGATGACAGGACGTATACGGTTACAAATGGTTGTGCCAGCTAACATCCCGAAAGCCGGAATAAGAGCCCACATCGCGTATTCATCAGATGTCATGCCGATTTGGTTCTGCATGATAAACGGCATTACCGAAACGGTGGTGATCATTAAGCTGAAATTTAACCAGCTGATGCTGGCAAAACTCATAAAGTAGCGCGATGAGAGTAAATCACGGTACTGGCGCAACATGATTTTCGCCGAAGGGATCGAAGAGCGCTGCGGGATCGTCTCTGTGAAACGAAATGCAATAATCACCCACGCTACTGCTACGTAGCCCAGCAATGAAATAAACACCATCGACCAGCCAAAGTGGAAGTTAATAAAGCCACCAATAACTGGTGCGATCAACGGCGTGATAGAGGCTGCCATTGCGATGTAAGACAGGGCGACGGGAAGCTCACTGCCGCTAAAGCGATCCCGGGTGGAAGCTCGTGCTAGTACTGCACAACATCCTGTCCCTAACCCTTGCAGAAAACGGCCCATGACCATCCCCGTAAAGGTGTCGCTTGCGAGTATGATCATGATCAGTCCTGACATCGCAATCAGAAGACCCGCTAATAGTACTTTTTTGCGTCCTAAAGCGTCTGAAATCGGACCGTAAACAAATTGCGAAGGGCCGAATCCAAGTAAGTAAATACTGACTAATAACTGGGCTTGATCAAGAGAAATAGAAAAGTCTTTTGCAATCCAGGGCAGGGAAGGCATAACCAGCCCCATACTGAGCTGACCAATACTGATGATCAGACAAGCAATGAGAATGGAACGGAAGTGGATACCTTGTTTCATGATGGTTCACCGTCAGAGAGTCCTGCCTTACGACGCTTTCTTAGCCCACCTTCGTCATCAAAATCATTCAGTTTCGTCTTGATACGTTTCACGGTAGACAAACTCACCTCGCACTGCTCGGCAACACTTCGCAGAGTATTTCCTTCAAGCAGCAGAGCGGCGATTTTCTGATGTTTGTCTTTGTCAGCAGGACGGCCTCTAAATTTCTGTTTCCACACGTCCGGTTGATCTTTAATTGCTTTCCGGCCTTGTTCTGCGGCGAACAAACGATGCTGAGTTTGTACTTTCCCATACCCTGTAAGTAACGTAAGCATCGTGTGGGTTTCGGCAGAGCCTGGCTCAAAACTCATAGTTTCACAAACGGTTTGAAGTGTTACTTGCTTATCAAGTAACAGTCTGATGGTGTTGAGTGCCTGGCTGAAGTCTCGTCCAAAGGTGCTGAGCCACCAAATTACGACGGTATCACCGGGTTGAAGAGCCTTGAGCAGTTGCTGGAAAGCGTTCCGTTCAGTTGGCGGAACACAGCCACGAACTTTATCTTCAAAATGTTTTGCGCCCGGAGCGGCGGCTTGCAATATTGCCAGGTTCTCGCTGTAAGCCCGGTTGCGAGGCGAATAGCGAGAGTAGAGGTAGGTTGTCATGGTTATTTGCCTCGTCAATGGGGTGGGTCATATAAAGTAATAGTCCATAAATATACGCGGATCAATTAATAACCACAACACCAAATGAGCCTTTGAGTGAAAAACTATTACAAAAAAGCCAGTCATCATCTGACGGATGTTTATCGGTTAACGTCCTTTGCTAGGTCATTCCAGCGAGCCATAGCAAGACTAGGAATCTATTATCAGAGCGCTGAAAAGATATAGGAATCGTTTTGGCGATAAAGTGCTCGGATAGTAGATTCTGAATCACGCTCCTTCGTCGCTGTTCAGAAAGACGGGAGACTGTAAAATGCCGTTCGCTGTTAAACGAACGGCATTAGTCTTAATCTGATTGGTTTTTATGTATTGATGTCAGAGCAAAGTTACTTAGACTTTGTTTTAGGCTGGTAATGCAGTATCACCATCGAAGTCGGAGAAAGCAGAACTTCACCCTCAGCATGACCGGGATTTAAGTTACGCACGTTAGTATCACACACGGTTACCCAATCTTGCTTACGATCATTTGGTAATTTAAAGCGCGCAGTGGCGTTGGTCTGGTTGATTAAGTACACCAGCTCTTGTCCGTCTTTACCAATCCCAAGGTGAAGTGCCACAGAGCTTAAACGGTTCCAGTCATCGTGCTCCATTAAACGTCCGTCGGTTCGACGCCAGAATATCCGGTTGTTGTGTCGGTTTTCCCCGCTGAAAGAGTGTATGAATGGCACCATGTATTTCTGGCGATTAGCCACCATTTGCGACATCCAGACTTTGAAATGCTGTTTACGCTCCGTTTCACTCCAGTTTAGCCAGCTGGTTTCGTTGTCCTGACAATAGGCATTGTTGTTACCGCCTTGCGTGTGGGACAGCACGTCTGCCGTGAGGATGTGGGGAATACCAAAGGCAAACAGTAAACTCGCAATAAGATTTCGTTTTTGCTTTTCCCGAGTTGCGATGATCATTAGGTTTTCTGTTTCACCCTCAACGCCGTAGTTTTCCGAGCGGTTGTCACCGTGTCCGTCGCGGTTTTCCTCACCGTTGGCTTCGTTATGCTTTTGCTTGTATGAAACCAAGTCTTGGAGCGTGAAGCCATCGTGGTATGTGATGTAGTTGACGGTCAACTTATAAGGCCAGTTTGCTGCGCTATAGATATCCCGGGAACCCATTAGACGGGTGGCAAATTCTTTCAGGTAGCCTTGATCACCCCGCCAGAAGCTGCGGGAAATATCACGTAGCTTATCGTTACACTCATTCCAGCCGAACGGGAAGTTACCCACCTGGTAGCCATTTGGTCCAATATCCCACGGCTCGGCGATCAACTTGGTTTCACGCAGAATCGGATCTTGCGCCACCGCTTTGAAAAATGCGGCTTCAGGGTTGTAATTGTCACCCTGGCGGCCAAGTGTTGCGGCTAAATCGAAGCGGAAACCATCGACTTTAAATTCACTGACCCAGTAGCGCAGCGTATCCATGACCAGATTTAGCGATGGTTGATAAGTGAGGTCGACGGTATTACCACAACCCGTATAGTTAGCAAAGTGGGTACCGTGCTTAATATAAAAGCGTGAGTCCAGCGCTTTTAGATTGAAAATCGTCGAGCCCTCACCACCTTCAGCGGTGTGGTTGTAAACCACATCTAGAATCACTTCTATACCGTGTTTATGTAGCTCTCTAATGGTGGTTTTCAGTTCGGTAACCGCATCTTTTTTCGCGTAGCGCGGATCAGGCACCATGAAGAGATACGGATTGTAGCCCCAGTAGTTGACCTTCTCCATCTTCAGCAGGTGCGGCTCGTGCATACACGCTGCAACAGGCAATAATTGCAGAGTGTTAATGTTCTGCTGCTTATAAAACTCGAGCATCTCAGGTGAAGAAAGTCCGAGATAACGTCCTTTTGTCGCTGTGGCCACTTTCGGGTGCAATTGAGTCAGGCCTTTTACGTGCGTCTCAAAAAGCACCATCTCTTCTCTTGGGATACGCGGATGCTCTGTTCCCTGCCAGTCAAAGTTATCATCAGTAACCACACACTTAGGCATACCGAAACTTTTTTCTGCTGAGAAAGGTGGCTGATAATGAAGGGCTTCATCGATGGATTTTGCGTACGGGTCGGAGATAAGAATAGATTCATCTTGATAAGAAACCACATAACCGTACTTCTGCCCGGCTTTTATCTTGGGAATAAAGGTATGCCGAATGCCTGCATATTCACCGGGTAGGTCGTGCAGCGTGTATTTACCATTGTCAGAAAACAAGGCGAGCTTTATGTCTCTGGCCTCGGGCGAATGAATAGAGAAGTTACAGCCTTCTCTGTGTAATGTTGCACCCAAGGGATAAGGGTGAGATTGAAGTTGCGTCATCGGAGAGTCTTTTATTTAGTTTTTTATTGCTACCTTTAAGAAACTATAAGTTAAAAACTTTGTCTTACTAAGGTCAACCGCCCTAAATAGAAAAATATTTATAAAATGCGCCTGTAATTAAATTACTCCAGATGACACTTCTGAGGCAAAAATATGAAATAGCTATCACTTTGTAGCGAAGCTAAACCGAACAAACTTACTAATTCCTCCCTAGATTGGTGATCTCACTCGAATAAACACCATACGGTAAAATCTCTACGCCTTTCTCATCCCCCTCAAATTACTTTGGGGCGGAGGAAGTCATCCTTGTACTCCTTGGGTAATCTTTAAATCGTTGAAACAAACGGGGACTTGTTCCCATCTTACTTCTCTTTCTATAGGTGAGTTTGTACTGCCTTTAGTCACCTTAAGAATGAGCATGCAAGACAGAATTATAAATACCCTTTATGGAGTTAAGAATGAAAAAAGTAACTTTAATTGCTGCTGCAGTGGCTACTACTCTTTCTGCTGGCGCATTTGCCGCAGAAGCGAATTTTAACGGTTACATGCGTGCGGGCATCGGCCTAAGCGGTGATAACGGTGAAAACCTTAGCTACGAGAAGAATAAAGTAGGTCGTCTAGGTAACGAAAACGATCTATATGCAGAACTTGGCCTTGGTGCTGAAGTTTACAACCAGAATGATGTAAGTTTTTACCTTGACTCACTTGTTGCTTACTCAGCTCAAGGTAACAACAACTGGGAAGGTCAAGAGCCTGCACTTCGTAAAATGAATGTTCAAGCTACAGGTCTTATCAAAGCAGATAAAGAAGCAAAACTTTGGGCTGGTCAAACATACTACCAACGTAAAGACGTTCACATCACAGACTTCTACTTCCTAGACACTTCAGGCGGTGCTGGTGGTGGTATCGAAAACCTATCTGTTGGTGGTGGTAAACTTTCAGCTGCTCTAATGCACAATGATGAAGGCGATTCTAACGGTTACATCGCTGACGTTCGTTACGCGGGCATCAACCTTTGGGAAGGCGCTAACCTAGAACTAGCTGGTGCATACGCTTTTGTTAACGAGAAGCAAGGCGAGACAGTTGAAGGTGAAGATGGTCTTCTACTTACAGCCGTAATTGGTCAAGGCCTGTCAGCAGGTTTCAACCAAACTGTACTTCAATACGGTACTGCTGGTTACGGTAAACAGATGGCTACTTACGGAGCTGGCGGCTGGTACAGCCACGATAAAGCAAACGAGGACGCTGACGGTTTCCGTATCATGAACTGGGGTGTTACAGGCTTCGGTGATGCTTGGGAAGTTGGCCACGTTGTAATGTACTCAAGTGCATCAGACACTGACGAAGGTGATATCACTAACTACAACGTAGTAGTGCGTCCTATGTACAAGTGGGATGAACAAATGAAAACTGTATTTGAAGCTGGTTACTTCGGCGGTGAGTCTGATACAAACGGTGATAGCGCTGGTTCTAAACTAACTATCGCTCAGGCATGGTCTGCTGGTTCAAGCTTCTGGGCTCGTCCTGAAATTCGTGTATTTGGTTCATACTTCATGGATCACGAAAACAACGATGCATTCGGCGCTGGTAACGACACTGAATTTAGCATCGGTATCCAAGCAGAAGCTTGGTGGTAAGCACATTGCAACAGTAAGTGTTTTCATATATAACAAAAGCCGACTTATGTCGGCTTTTTAGTTCTAACAAGAAAAGGGCAACCATGAAACGACTAGTATTATGTGGATTACTAAGCTTAAATTTACTCGGGTGTACGTCATCCGAGATAGTAACGCTTGATGTTACTGGTAATAATCAGATTGTAAGTGAATTTAGTAATGTTGAGTGGTTAAATGTTAACCCTACAAAATTTTTAGATTTTGAAATTAACGAAAAAAATCAACAACTAATACTCACTCAGAACCCTAGCCCTATTGCAGCTTTTTCTCTTGATTCAAAAGGTAAAGAAATGGAAGTGACGATTACCAGTCACTTCGGAAAGAGCGTATTTTACCCAAATGTTTTACTTCTCAGCGAAAGCAATCAGATCATTAAAAAGTTTAATGAAGACGATTTTGAATATAAACACGCTCATGGGATGAAAGGTGATCGTCTCGAAACAAACTTTAGTGTTCAGCCTAGTGGTGAACAAAAAGTTAAATTACTAATATTCACTACTGATAAATTAGTTAGTGAAGAATCTACAGTACTTCACCCTGCAAAAATAGATGCAATTGGCAGAGGTAACTATCCGCCAGATATTCCAGATCCAGTTGTGCCTCATTCAAAATACGGAAAACTTAGCCTTGCGGTTGAGGTAGACGAAACTATTGCCGTTAAAGACCCTGTCGTGGTAAATAGCTCTGACGTTGCTCATGAGGAGGCAAAAAAATCTCAGGCAGCAATGATCGATCAGCAAGAAAAAGAACGTCTTGCTTCAAAAACTAATATTGTTGTAAAACAAGAAAACTCAAGCGTAATTACTGATTCTCAGAAAAGATTCTATCTAGAGTCAATAGAAAGCGCAGTAAACGCAGGATATGTTGATAAAGCTCTAGCCCTGCTTGAAGAAGCAAAAGCACTAGGTGTTGAAGGTGCACAAGAAGCTTTTGTTAAAGCAGTAAACAGCAAGTAATTAAATAAAAAGCCGACTAACAAAGTCGGCTTTTTATTGCGCATTTAGTTACGCTTTTCACATATCAAGAAATTCACATTTAATATATTGTTTAATTAAGTTCATAATATATCCAGTTGTAGTTTTATTGATTATTAGTTTAATAAAAATAAAAGGATATAACGTGAAAAAAACTATTCTAAATGCAGCATGCGCTTTAGCTGCTGTATCCATTCTATCTGCTTGCTCTTCAACATCATCAGAAAACAGTGCACAAGATGAAGTTAATTCTACTGTTGCTTTTACTAGCATGAACATAGGAATGATGACCAATTGTGATTTACCTGATTCAAGTGATGTTGGTCCTCTCTCCAAAGACATCTTCGTAGTTGGTAGTTTCCCAAATGCCGATTGGAAGCATGTAGCAGAGCGTAAACTCACTTATAAAGGCAACAACATTTATCAAGTTATTACTACTGAAGAGACTGGTAGCTATAAAATGCAATATGCGGCTGCCCAGTGGAGCCCGCAATTTACCGCAAAAGGTAAAGTGCTAACGGTGTCAGAATTAAATGAACTTACCTACGGTGGCTACGGAACCGATACTAAAGTTGACATTAAAGAGCCGGGTAAATATCTATGGAGCCTGGAGTTTAAAGACAGCGGTGAGCCATATTCAATAATGGTTTCTAAATGCCAATAATATTCTAATAAGTGATTTTATTTTCGATTTTTATTTTATTAGCCCCAGCATGAAAGCGTGTCGGGGCTAATTTTTTTGGGAGAGTTTCATGAATAAGCATTTATACAAATCTGTCTTAGCATTTGCAGTCGCTGGGGGATTACTTGGTTGTAACTCATCCGGTGGTGACAGCGGTGAAACTGTGTTGCCTGAGGCGACTTATGCATGCCAAACTAATGTACTTGAACAGAGTAATCACATCCGTACTTATCAGATTATGGTGGAGAGCTTCGTCGATGGTGATTCCAGTATCGGCCATGGTACAGGCTATGGTACCAGCCATCACAATGGTGATTTACAAGGTATCATTGATTCACTGGATTACATTCAAGAGTTGGGCATGAATGCCATTTGGCTGACACCTATCTTCGAATCAGAAGCGATTGAAGGACAAGATCACTGGGCAGATCGCCTGGACGCAACAGGCTACTACGCAACTGATTACTTCACAGTTGACCCTCGTTTCGGCGACTTGGAAACGGCAAGAACCTTAGTAAATGAAGCGCATAAACGAGGGCTGTATGTCTTTTTTGATGGCGTATTTGGTCACCATAAAGCAGGGCTGATCAAGCCATCACCTTCTGGTTTACTGCCGTCTGGCTCAAGCAACCCGGTTGATTACCCAGCGAGTCTCGACTTTTACAAAGAAGTCGCTACCTATTGGGTTAACGAGCTGAAAATAGATGGCTGGCGTTTGGATCAGGCGTATCAGGTGCCGACGGATGCATGGACACAGTTGCGCCAAGCAGTCGATGAAGCCTCGCAAAGTGTGACGTACACCAACAGTGAAGGTGAACAGGTTAACCCTCTTGGTTATATGGTCGCTGAAATCTGGAAAGGGGAGTCAGATATCGCTGATGACGCCTACGGTACAGAAAGTGATCCAGCTCTGTGTTCTGCGTTTGATTTCCCGATGCGCTACCGCATAGTGGAAACCCTGGCGGTAAATGAGAGCGGCGTTGGAGGCAGAGGAGCAGACTGGCTAGACAATGGCTATCAAACTCACAATCAATATCCTACTCACGCGCAGCCAAACCTGATGATTGGTAACCATGATTTAGTGCGCTTTGGTGACTTGTTACAGCGAGGTGGGCTAGCTGATGTGAATGATGCGGAATACTGGTTACGTCACAAAGCAGCGTTTGCTTTCCAGGCAGCCTATACAGGGCCGATAACCTTGTATTACGGGGATGAAATTGGTGATCAAGTAGATGGCTTTGCGGCACAAGAGGATATCAATAGTTGTGCGGTCGTAGGACTCTGCGATGACCACGTTGCCAGAAGCAGTGCAAAAATAGAAGGTATTACTGCTACGCTAGATGCTAATCAGGCTGATCTTAAAGATTATGTTCAGTCTTTGATGACGATGAGAGCAGCGCATCCGGCTTTGTATCAAGGCTCACGTACAAATTTGTTAGCGAGCAATGGTAGTTATGTCGACTTAAAAACGTCTGGTACTGATCAGGTGTTGTTTGCGCTGAACACCATAGAAAGCACAACAACTTTGGTGTTGAGTGAGGATGCTGTCGGTAGTAATCAAGATCTGGTCGATCTCCTTACAAATGAGACAATCTCATTGAGTGATGGTCAGTATCAAATACCGATGTCACCTTTACAAGGTCGGTTCTTTGCCGTAGCCCAGTAAAATCCATTTATATACCCAAATAACCTCAAGATGCTAGGTTCAGCGAGAATGACTTGGTTCACAGACGCGGCAACGATTTGAAGATCTAGTGGTTCTAAATCAAAAATCGTTAACAAAGTCTGTGAGCTAAGGCAACTCGCCCTTCGGGAGCGTGTCACTGGCCCAATTTCTGCGTCAAATAACTTGGAAAGAGCTAGCTATTCCGCTGCGTTACTTTCCTAGAACTTGAACCAGTGACAACGCTCTGAATCCTGCATCTTGAAGTCATTTGGGTATAAAACATAGGCCAGGTGCTGTTGCCAATTAGCAAGGCACCACTTGGCTTATGTTATGGTGAAAACAGACTCTAGTCTTAACGTTAATGCGGTGATGAAGCGACAAACACACTAGCCAAACGTTTTTACGCGTTCCCACTCGTCTTTTAATATTTCTTGCGTAATGGCAATGATATCGTCATTAATCTTTGATGGTGATTTCTTCGCTTCAACAGCAACCATTGTTCTGTCCAGTAACTTACTCAGTATCTGTGCTTTTTCTTCATTTGGATTAATGAGTAAATGAATTTTAGTATAGAGTTGCTCTGTGTCTTGGACTGCCTTGTTATAGGTACAAGACCAGTGATACAGCTCTTTCATCACAAACTGCGGGTCATTCATGTCAGTCAGAATATCTTCACAGCCGTCTTTAATTTTGTGCAGATCCCAAATAGCGTTAGTTGCGGAAACAAAGTTGGCGACCTCTTCTCTTAAAGAGTGCATCCATTTTTGGCGGCTTTCTGCGACCACTTTGGCTTTTTCAAACTCTACATCAACGGTTGGTTGCTGCATCGGCATTAATGGTTGAGAAGTGGACTGTGCCAACTGAGCCGCTTTTTTGATCTGTCTGCGGTTAGTTAAGAACAAGAAAACCGTGGTTAAGAAAAATACCAGCACCATGAGCCAGTCGGTACTGAACGGAAGATGAAAATCAAACTGCGTCGGTGTTTCAGTGACAGCGACAGTGTCGACTGACGGTGTTATCAAAGCCTCATTCAGTGCATGATCCTTAATCGTGCGGCTTTCTCCGCTGCTAGCTGATATGGATTTCTCTGGATAGTGGTGTTCACTCTCATTTACCGCAACTAAATCTGTTATCTCAGTTTCTTTTGCTTTCGTGGAGTGGGTTTCTAACAGCGTTGCTTCGGTGCTCGTCTCGGTTGTCACTGAGTCATTCGCAGCGATATCGCTTATTGATGTTGATTGATCTGCTTTCGACGTGGTTACTGGCAGGGTGGTTTGCGTATCCATACCTGAGTATTGACCAACACTTTCAGAGATTTCCGATGCAGTAGAGGTTACCTTTGCCGTTTGGTCAGCGATTACTTCAGGTTCTTCAGTATCAGTTGCTTCTGTTGTGCTTAGCACGGACTCATCGAACTGGTTGAGAGGGGTTGATGACTCTGCTTCTGGCGCTTCAGCTGGACCTGCATCATTGTTTATTTCTAAAGTATTGGTGTGCGAAGCGCTCATTATGTAAAACCCCGATAGTGTTGTGACCAAGTTAGCAGGCGCCATTCTGCCGAAATTTGTCCGGATATAATGTAGACCTTTACAGCGTTTCTTATCAGAAAAGGATGAAAAGGCAAAAAGTGATGGATTGCTTTGAGTCAAATGAAGCTATTCAGGGATATGTCGTTGAACGATGTTTTTTTGTCATTCCAGCGAGCCTAGGAATCTAATCGCAGCGCGCTGAGCGGTTAATGAAACGATTTCGACCATAAAGCGCTAGGATAGAAGATCCTGTATCACGCTCCTTCGTCGCTGTACAGGATGACGAGATACAGAAATATGCCACTCGCTGTTAGACGAGCGGCATTAGACCATGTGGTTAGGGAGGGAGTGTAAGAGACAGGTTTACGCTTCACTTATTGGAAGATAAACGTGTGTGCTATTCGCCAGTGTAGACAATTAGCACTTTGTCTTCTTGATACTCGCGCTCGAACGCGTAGTACCCGTCCTGATTTCGCGTAATGTGTTTACCTTGAGCAACCGCTGGATGGCGTTTCCGGAACTCGCCAAGTTTTTGCCAGTGTTGAAGTAAGTCTTCACGCTCGCCATTGATCTTATCCCATGGCATATCGGAACGGGTTCCCTGGTGGGTGTCTGATCCTGTATGACCAAAATCACGGGCAACTTCGTCACCGTAATAGATTTGTACTGCGCCTGGTGCCAGCATTAGTGCATTGGCGGCACGAGCTTGATCATCAAAGCTGCGACTGCGTGCAGACCAGAACAGTTGCGTGTCGTGGGAAGAGAGATAACTCAACACATTGAACTCAGGGTCGTTATTGATTTGCTCTGCGTAACGTCGGTAATCACTGTCCAGATTGGCGAAACACTTGAGCGCTTTTGGCGCGACATCAGACTGGAATTCAAAGTTGATAATCGAGTCGAATCCGTTATCGAAATAAGGGCTTTTCACTACACTGTGCGCCCAGACTTCGCCTGTCATCCAGAACGGTAAATCATCCAGTGTTTTATCCGGGTTACTTTGCTTCCACTCCGCCAGTGCTTGTGTGGTGCTCGTTTTCAGCTCTGTCCAGGCTTCCATTTCGACGTGTTTTGCAGTATCGACGCGGAAGCCGTCAATGCCGTAGTCGCGTACCCAATCGGATAACCAGGTGATCAGGTGCTCACGTGGCGTTTGCAGTTCATCACGCGCATAGGTGTCCTTATTGCGGAAGAAGTTAGGCAAGCCCGTTTTGTCAGTCGACTCGGTTTTTAGATCCGGTAAATAGTTGAGAGACATGGTGATGTCGTTATACCCCGGTGCGTCGTAACTGCCGATGTCGGTGCGAATCCACTCTTTACCCCACCATTTTTCCCACGCTTCACTGTCACTGTACTTGATGTAGTCGTTGAAGCTATGCCAGCTCTGACCTGACTTAGGCTGCCAGTCGGTCCAGTTTTCACCCAGAACGTCTTTCGCTTCCTGAGCATCAAGGTAAAGCTGACCAAAACCAAATTCCTGCATGTCGGCTAGGGTTGCATAGCCAGTGTGGTTCATTACCACATCCCAAACGATGCGAATGCCTTTCTTATGTGCAGTATCGACGAAGGTACGCAACTCATCTTCGGTACCCATATTGGCGTCGAGCTTCGTCCAGTCTTGATGGTAGTAACCGTGGTAGCCATAATGCTTGAAGTCACCTTTGTCTCCGCCGCCAACCCAGCCGTGGATCTGCTCCAGTGGTGATGTGATCCAGATTGCGTTGACGCCCAGAGATTCAATGTAATCGAGCTTTTGGGTCAGGCCGGCTAAGTCACCGCCATGGAAGGTGCCGATCTCAAACTTACCGTCGTTACTGCGGCCATAGCTGTGGTCATTATCCGGGTTACCATTGTAAAAACGGTCGGTCATAACGAAGTAAACGGTGGCGTTATCCCAGCTAAATGGCTTCGTTGATTGTTGGTCAACTTTTTCAAGTAACAGCAATCCTTGACTCATCGGGCCCGGCTGCATGGTCACGCTACCGTTTGTAACTGTTGCTTCTTGTCCGCTGAGCGCATCGCGAACTAAGGTTCCGTCACTAAAGGTTTCGGAAACCTTGATGGTTTTAGCCGTGTCGGTTGCGACAGGGCAAGAGTAGGCCATGTTCTGGGATTGCTTTGGTTTTATTTTAACAGTCAGCTCATTGGTCGCAGGGTTGAGCGTAAACTGGTAGGTATTAGCTTTGAATATGCGCAGCGGAATGTTGGTATCCATTGCGCAGTTGTCCATTTTTAATGGTGTATTGAATTTGATGCGGCTTTCTTCTGCCAGAGCAAAGCTGTTACCACAGGTCTGTTTGTTGTCGGCAATAGTAAAAGTGTAACTGCCTTTGTCCAGTTTTTGCTCCGCAATAAGCAAACCTTGGGCGTTTTGTTCAAATACGGCTTGTTCTTCACCGACGCTCAGTAAGATGGCATTTTCTGGTATTTGGCTACAGGCGCTGAGTAGTCCGACAGAGAGTGCAAGAATGGTTTTTTTCATTGTGTTCTTTCCCCGAATGACTAGGGTATGTTGACCTAGCGTATTTATAACAAAAAGGTGCCTCTACAATCCGAGCGTTGCACCAATAAGTTAAACTTATCTCACCCTACAAATTTTTGTCTTGTTCACAAAAATAAGAATAAATTATTCTTAATATCATAGAATTAGCAATAAAAAGGGAAGCCGATGCTTCCCTTTTTTGTGTTGTTAACTCAATCAGTTTTGAGTAACTGTCACGATTGGTGCTGATGTATCTGCCGCATTGAAGTGGAAGTTGTAGCTTCCGTCTGCTGGTACAGTGATAACGATGTTACCGCTTGAGCCACCTGCTTCCATAGTCAGTGGTGTGCCGAATTCGATCTCACCTTCACCACCAAAGTTAGTTGCGTCTGCCCAGTCTGCACTTGCTACCTTCATTTCGTAGGTACCCGCAGTTAGGTCGATATCTAACGAGTAAACATCGTTAGCAACATAGCTGAACTTCGCACTTTCAATGGCACCCCAACTTGCGTCGGTCACGTCACCACGTAGGTAAAGGTCTGTATCGCCGAACGTTGCCACGTCAGCAACCTCTGTAACGGTTACTACAGGGTTTTCTACACTTTCATCTTGAACGTTCAGCGCGTTCAGTGTGAAGTTGTATTTACCTGTTTCTGCGACCGTTAGAGTACAGTTGTCACCCGTACCAAGATCCAGTGAGCCACTACCTTGGTCAGCGACGCTACAGCCGATGTTCGGGTTAGACCAACTTTCGTCAGCAAACTTGAACTCATGTTCGCCCGCTTCCAATACGCCTGTTACCGAGTAAATACCGTTTCCGATAAAGGTCATTGCCCAGTCCGCGCTGTCAGCCCAGTCGTTCATTGTGCCTTTCACGTAAACTACTGTTTCACCGTAAGGAGGGATGCTCGATACGTCTTTGTTGGATGTATCTACCGGTAGACCTGCTCCTTGCGCGCCGGACTGAGGCTGGACAAACACTGCCGTTGTCAGCGCTGGTACAGTGAAGGTTTCACCAGAGAAGCTTGCGCCTTTTACAACAGAATCAGCAGAGTCTTGCTGAATAGCGTGAAGTTCAAAGCCACTCGCACCTGTTACCTTAAACGATTTTTCCTCTGCAGAAGCGTTAACCACGGCGACAATTGCATCGTAGTTTGGATCTAAGTCTGTACCTGCAGATACGCCGTCATCGATAGACATGACGATTAGGCCTGCGACTTGGTCTTGTCCCACGTTGCGGAAGTCGACACGGTTCATGACTTCTTGAGCGGTATCCAGACGGAACAGTTCGCTTGAACTACGGATTTTCAGTAGTTCCAGGAATTGCTGTTTGGTTAGCTCAATGTCAGTCATAGAAGGCATCGCTGTGCTGTCGCTGATGATCGTTTTGATAAGATCCCAGTTATCGCCATCTTTGTCTTCACGAGGCAGACCTACGTTCCAGTTGTTGTCACTGCCGTCGAAGAAGACGCGGTTGAACCAGTCACCAGAGTCGTAAGAGTCGCGCTGCATCGATTTCGAGCGCAGTAACTCAGAGCCCATGTGGATGAAAGGAATACCCTGACCCAGCATTACCGTTGATAGCGAGACAGACTGCATACGAGCGCGTTCAGCAGAGCTTGTACCTGTCTCGATCTTGTAGGCGTTGTTATCCCAAAGTGTCTGGTTATCGTGCTTAGACACGTAAGAGATATTTTCAGAAGGATATTTCGTATAGCCAGCAGGCGCACCGTTGTAGTCTACGTTCTTACCAAGTTTAGTCTCACCGGTGTAATCCAGCAGCACGAACTCAGCCAGGTTACCCGCCATACCCAGACGTACGATGTCTTGATTGTGCAGACGACCATTCACAGAGTCAGTATCCGTTTTGGTTTCTTCGTTAGCATAAGCGGCGTTACCAAAACCTTGGTTGTAGCGAAGTGAGTGGCTGCCATCGGTATCGACACCACCATCGAACGGACCACCACCACGCACTGCATCACGCAGACGGTCAGAGAACGTACCAATCTCGGTACCTGCCATGTTTAGCTGCGTAGCTTGGTCAAATATTGTGTCGTTGGCGACTTCACCAAAGTCCCAACCTTCACCGTAGAACAGCGTGTTAGGGTCAATGGCACGGATCTGTTCCAGAGCGTAAACCATCACATCTTTTGGCTGGTGACCCATCAAGTCAAAACGGAAACCATCGACTTTGTAGTCCTCTGCCCAAACTTTCAGCGAGTCAACCATAAGTTTACCCATCATCAAGTTTTCTGTGGCCGTGTTGTCACAGCAGGTTGAGGTTTCTACATCGCCGGTGTTTACGTTCAGACGGTGGTAGTATCCCGGTACGATTTTATCCAGAACGGACTTTTCATTTATACCAGAGGCATTGGTATGGTTGTAAACGACGTCCATTACCAGTTTCAGTTCCATCTTATGCGCGGCTTGAACCATCTGACGGAATTCAAGAATACGCTGAGCGCCATTAGCGTCTGTCGCGTAGCTGCCTTCAGGCACCGTGTAATGGAATGGGTCGTAACCCCAGTTGAAGCTATCCAGACCGCGCAGATCACCCATCAGAGCCTGAGCGTCGCTTGACGCAGGGTCATAGCTATCAAGTACAGCTTCAATGGTTTTCGCTTCGTCTTCTTCGCTACAGATTGTTGCATCAGGATTGATACCACACAGTTTGCCGACGGTATCCGTAATGTCGACACGGTTGTCTTCGTCTTCATCTATGGTTGCGATATCAAACGCAGGCAGGATGTGCAGTGTAGTCAGACCCGCATCTTTCAGCTCTTGAAGGTGAGAGACGGACTCACGATCAGCTTCGGTCAGTGCAAGGTATTTGCCATTGTATGCTGCGGTACCCTGAGTATCGCTGAAACTGAAATCACGCAGATGTGATTCGTATAATACGTGATCTTCATCTTTTGCTAGTGTCGGACGCTCGTAACTTGCCCATTCTGATGGCATTAAGCTCGCATCGTCTAGGTCGACAACTTGTGAGTAACGAGAGTTCTCAGACAAGCTCAATGAGTAAGGGTCTGTGACCAGAGTCGTTTCCACAACGCCCGTTGTCGGGTGATAAACGGTCACTTGGTAACGGTAGAATTTGTTTAAGACGCCACTTTGTGATTCAGATGCCCAAATACCTGTAGTACTGTCTTCGGTCATGGTTACCGTTGACTCTTCTGTCAAATTCTCATCGTAAATGATCAGAGATACTTCCTGAGCCGTTGGTGCCCACAGTTTAAAGGTTGCAGCACTTCCTTCTACGATAGCCCCCAGCTCTTGGCCGATAGCGTTACCGGTGTCGGCATCTGCAAATACGGCGTCCAGCACGCCTGCTTTCTGAACTTCAGTCGCTGAAATGACATCGCCAGAGGAGTTGTAAGCCACCATGACAATTTGTGACTTCAGAATGGTTCGTAGCGTAGCGTCATCAACGTTAATCCCTGCAGCTTGCAGGCTGGACAGATGACGGAATCGCGTTTTGAGTTCGTCAGAAAGATCACCTTCACTGGTCAGCTCTATCGCTGTGCCTCCGGTGATCTGCTTGTCCGCATCCATCTGGATGTCGTTGGTCAGGCTGTAGTAAAGCTTCATAGAATCTGCGCCTGAAGCTGCCTCCCACGCTATGGTCGTCGCATCCAGCCAGTGTGCTTTCTGGCCGTCAACGTCTACCGGGCGATCTGCAATCGGCTCGTAGTAAAGTTCGCTGCTACCATGGAAGCCAAACACACCTTTGGATTCACCCAGTTTAGTCAGCTCTACTTTAGAGTTCGCGCTGCCGAATGCTTTGTCATCGCCATTGTGCAGGATGAAGTTCATACACTCGTAAGGATCAGAAGCGTCAGGATCGACTTTTAGTACGTAGTAAGCGCCGTAAGTTTCGCTGATACCATCGTATGCGCGAGGAGATGACCAGTCAGTGCCACTACCTGCAATGCTCATGGCATCTAAGTCAGTACTGGTACAGCCTTCGCCATTCCAAAGGTGTAAGCCCCAGCCGTCATAGTCGCTGGTGTCTCGTTTGTAATAGATAACGACTTCATTCTCACCTGCAGAGTACAGGGCATCGCTAATATCGTCGTTAATGGTACCGGTGTCACTGCCACAACCGCCGATCACCGCAACGGAGATCAAAGGCAGCACGGTTTTGGCAACCGTTGATAATTTGAATGTTTTTTTGTCCACGTTTACATATCCGTTTTTATTGAATTGATATAAAGGAACGCTGGCTTTCTGGTTTAAAAATGGCCTGATAGCAACGGCTCCTAGCTGGCAAAATGCCTAAAGGAAATGTTCAGATAAATGCTAGTACATTGAATAATCAGCAAAATGTGAGAGTGGGCAGCTAAGTTTTTTACAAGTGAAAATTTTCTTACACAATCGATTTGCTTCACAAATTCAATGATAATGCGAGCGCATAGTGAGAGGTTGCACACAGCATTAAAAAGTGAAATTCAGTAGGAGTAGATAGGGGGGATGACAGAGGAGGAGAACATCTCAGCCCCAAAAGCGTGACAACCTTCTACAAAAAGGAAGATGATATTTTTTAACGAGAAATAAGTGGCGGTGATGCCATAGAGTGTTGAAGTGAGTGTTCGTTATTTGATCGGAAATAGTTTGATATCTGTACCATCTACTCTTATCACTTTTACTTACCGAACTGTTATAGAGATGCGGATAACGTTCTCTACTTCTATTTGGAAGGCAGCCTTTAATACGAAGTAATATCGATTACTGTGACTCTAAACTTAAGGTTTTCGGCCAATGGCCGATATAGTATGTAAGCAGCGAAACTAGCTGGAAACTGTAAATTTTAAGGGGCGTCAATAGAGGCTCCAGTAAGCAAAGAGGCAATTTATGAGTAGTATGGGCATTGCTATTGTGGCAACTGGCCTGTCTCTTGTCCTGATACTTGTGTGGATGATCTCGTTATCGATGCGAAAGCAGCGTCTTGAAACCGAGAGGAAAGCCCGTGAGGCCGCTTACCGTAAGACGATGCAAAGAGCTCGTGAACAAGAGCTTCAGGAGCGTGAGTTCAAAGCGGAGACGGGGCATATTCCAACAATTCTGTTCCTGGCTAAAGAAGCGGAAAGAGGCAATATCAAGCAAGCTCTGTACTGGTACGACAAAGCAGCAAAAATGGATAATGTCAGTGCTATGTATGGCATTGTCCGGCTCAGTGAGCGTATGCGTGAGGATGTGATTCTTAAAGAGCAGGCCAACTTCTGGCGCACAGCGATAGCAGGTATGGAAGGGGATGCAGACGCGAAGTTTACAACGGGTAAAGCGTTGGTGTTCGGCCGTGGTGTGGAGAAGAATGAGACGAAAGGCCTTGAGCTGATTGAGGCGGCAGCCGACGAAGGTTGCGTAGACGCGTTGTTATATATGGGAGAGTGGCAGCTTTCTCCGGAAAATACTTCAGGTCAGAGAGCAGACGCCCTTTATTGGTTTAAGAAAGCCGCAGCTAAGGGGAGCCCCGCAGGTAAAACTCAGGTGGGCTTGTGTTATATCAAAGGAATCGGTGTTGAGAAAAGTCTGCTGAAAGGTCGTTATTGGCTTGAAAGAGCAGCAGAAAGTGGCAGTGCTCAAGCGATGTATCATGCAGGTGAAGCCTGGAAAGATTCGAGCAGAACCGGCAACGCGATTGCTTACATCTGGCTGTTCCTGGCGGCTAATCTTGGTTATGAACCCGCGCGTATGTCACGTGATAAAGTTGCAGCTAATATTGGTGTGGATATCGTTGTCGGACTGCAGGCAATTGCTAAACCGTTGCAAAGAAAGTTAACGACCGGGTCGGTAAAAAAACACGCCATCATACGTGTGCTGAACAAGATCTATAAACGCTCACCATACTTTCCCGATGACGGTGAGTTAAGTGAAACCGAGGTCGGTGAACTTACGCCAGAACAAGATATGTTTAATGAAGGGCATGTGGCTGATTTTGAACATGAGTTGGTTACGGATGAGAAAGACACTAAGTCACAACCATTTAGTCCGCCGCAGCCTTCTAAAGATGCTCTCGATTTTACGCAACCCTTTCGTCAGCCCTGAATTTTAAGAAGCCTCTAATTAAAGAGGCTTTTTTGTGCCTGTTCAGTCGGGCAAAAATTAATGACAGAGCTAACGTGGTTAAGATTAGAGTTAGACAATCTTTTCGAGTCGGATACACTACCAGCTTAGCAAAACCGGCGCTTGCCGCAGTCTTTGAATTATCGATAACAACAATAAGAGGACAGATAGATGGAAGGTATCCTCTCCATACAGTCACATGTTTCTTTTGGTCATGCTGGTAACAGCAGTGCCGTTTTCCCTATGCAGCGTATGGGGTTTGAAGTATGGCCGATTCATACCGTGCAATTTTCTAATCATACCCAATATGCAGAAGGTTGGACTGGCCGCGCATTTTCAGCAGATGACATCAGTGAACTCGTTCGTGGTTTGGGAAACATTGGTGCGCTGGATAAATGTCAGGCGGTGCTAACCGGCTATCAGGGTAGTGCTGAACAGTGCCTTGCAGTAGAAGAAACGGTTAATAAAGTGAAAAGTGAAAACTCACAAGCGCTTTATGTCTGTGATCCAGTGATGGGAGCGCCGGATAAAGGTTGCATCGTTGCTCCGGGGATCGCTGAAAACCTGTTAACGCGCCTGATGCCAATGGCAGATGTGGTCGTGCCAAATCAGTTTGAACTTAGTCAGTTTGCAGAAATGGAAATCGAGACGTTAGAAGACGCAGTCGAAGCCTGCAAGCGAGCTTTGGCAAAAGGACCAAAAGTCGTTTTAGTTAAACATCTTTATTGCCTGGAAAACGGTAGCTTCAATATGCTGCTTGCGACACAAGAAGCGATTTATCTGGCCAAACGACCACATTTTGAATTTGCTAAACAACCAGTTGGTGTGGGCGATTTGATATCTGCAATTTTTACAGCAGGACTTTTGAAAGGCTGGAGCCCTAAACAGGCATTTCAGCACTGCCATGATGCTTGCTACGGCGTGCTGAGCACCACTTATCAAGCGGGCGAGTGGGAGTTACAAACTATTGCAGCGCAACAAGAGTTTGTTGAGCCAAGCAAACATTTCCCGATAGAAGAAGTGACCTTAACGGAAGCTTAATCGATACAGGTACAAAAAAGGGGGGAGCCAGTTGGCTCCCCCCCTTTTTATTGAATCTTAATCAGATTATTGCTGTTCTTTCTGGTGCTCTGAACGGCAAACTGCAGCTGTAAAGACAACGTCTGTAGAACTGTTTAGCGCAGTCTCTGCAGAGTCCTGAATTACACCGATAATAAAGCCTACTGCGACAACCTGCATTGCTACGTCGTCTGAAATACCGAACAGGCCACATGCAAGAGGAATCAATAGAAGAGAACCACCCGCAACCCCTGAAGCACCACACGCAGACACCGCTGCAACGATGCTTAGAAGCAGAGCTGTCATTAGGTCAACTTCAATACCCATAGTATGCACAGCGGCCAATGTTAGTGTTGTGATAGTGATTGCAGCACCGGCCATGTTGATAGTTGCGCCCAGAGGGATTGATACAGAGTAAGTATCTTCATCAAGTTTTAGCTTTTCACACAGCGCCATGTTTACAGGGATGTTTGCTGCACTTGAACGGGTAAAGAATGCCGTCACGCCACTTTCACGCAGACATTGCAACACCAATGGGTATGGGTTCTGTTTGGTTTTGAAGTAAACAATTGCAGGGTTCACTATCAATGCGATGATAAACATTGCACCAAGAAGAACGGCAAGCAGGTGTGCGTAGCTTGCTAACGCGCTGAAACCTGTTGTTGCGAATGTAGAAGCAACCAAGCCAAAGATACCAAAAGGCGCCAGACGAATAATGAAACGCACGATGTGTGACACACTGTGGCTAAGATCTTCGAATACCGCTTTTGTTGTTGCTGAAGCGTGGTGTAGCGCCAGACCAAGACCCACACCCCAGGCAAGAATACCAATGTAGTTTGCTTCTACCAGTGCATTTACCGGGTTGTCGACGATTTTAAACAGCAGCGTATGCAGAACTTCCGCAATACCTTGAGGAGGTGTCGCACCTTCAGCACCGGTTACAAGTGTCAAAGTGGTCGGGAAAAGAAAGCTCAGAACCACGGCTGATAGCGCTGCGAAGAATGTACCCATCAGGTACAGAACGACGATTGGGCGCATGTAAGTGTGCTGGTTTTTCTTTTGGTTTGCGATAGACGCTGCAACCAAAATAAACACAAGGATTGGGGCGATAGCTTTAAGCGCTCCAACGAATAAGCTACCAATCAGGCCAGCACTTTCAGCGTAACTTGGTGAAATTGTTGCCAGTAAGATACCTAAGACGATACCGACTAGGATCTGAAGAACGAGGTTACCACGAGCATATCGGGCAACGAGGCTGTTATGTTGCATACGTCATTCCTGCAATGGGTTGGCTAAGTGACGCAACAAAACTCAACATCTCACGGCGATGATGCCCTTGAATGGCAAGGGAGAGCAATGCTAAGCGTCACAAAGACACATGATTATCAATTATCCTGTTTTGTATATTCAGCCTTTGTAAGCTGAATAGCACACATCTTAGCTTGGTAATATTTTGTGTCTAGTTTTAGTTTGTTCTTAGACTGAATGTTTGCTCAATATTGCTAACGTAAGTATTTAATGTTGCGTGGTTTTGGGGTTTGTGAATGAAGATTTTGATAAAACTTGAAAGGGTCTATTAACTTTTTAAACAAAACTAACAATAAAAGATTAACAGACCCTGCAGGAGGCTTGCGCCTTTTTAATGGTTTAAAACAGATTTAGTAACTTTGCTGTCTTTTGCGTTTCTCACTCATTACGCTACGTACCATTTTTCCAAACTGCTTATCTTTGTCCCTTTTTTCTGCCAGTGTCGCGCCATTGATGGCTTGCTCACGTAACAGTTTCTGATAGTTGTTTAACCTGCGTAATTCCAATCTGCCATCTTCGATAGCTGCCTGGACCTCACATCCTGGTTCTGACACATGCTGGCAATCACTAAAGTGGCAATGCTCGGCAAGCTCGGTAATGTCGGAAAAGGTTTCGCTGACCCCAGTCTCACAATCCGCCAGCTGGATCTCACGCATTCCGGGGGTGTCCATCAAAAGACCACCGGATGGTAAGATATGAATGGAACGTGAGGTGGTAGTATGGCGACCTTTACTGTCGTCCTCTCGGATATGGCTGGTGGCCTGTTCCTGCTGCCCGAGTAATGCATTAATGAGCGTCGATTTACCAACGCCGGACGAACCGATAAACGCGACCGTTTGGCCCTCGTTACACCAACTCATTAACTTAGCAACGCTGTGTGCCTCTAAGCCGTTAACGGTTTCGATAACCAGCAGTTGATCCAGTTTCTGTACCTGGCTTTTCAGCTCATCTGCGTTGTCGCAAAGATCAGCTTTGGACAGTACGATGACTGGCTCCACCTCAGCTTCGTGAACCAATGCCAGATACCTTTCAATACGGCTTAAGTTGAAGTCATGATTGAGAGAACAGACGATAAATACGGTATCGACATTAGCGGCAATAAGTTGCTCAGCCACTTTATCTCCAGCTGCTTTACGCGTGAACAAACTCCGGCGTTCAAGTAAACGGAGAAACTGCTGGTTGTTATCTAATATCACCCAGTCTCCGACAGTCATGCTGGGTAAAGAAGAGTGAGCATTCAGGTGAATCTGGCCACTTTCACCAGCTAATACATAGCCGCTACGGTGATGGGCAATCACTCGCGCAAACTGTGTATCTTCATAGTCATCTAAAGTCAGTTGTTGTTGGAAATACGGTTTCCAGCCTAAACGCTTTAGCGGATTTTCGGTTGAAGTTAGCGTTTCAAAAAATGTATGTGTTTTATTCATTGTTGAATTATCCCGGACGCAACAATGTACCTAATTACTATGTACGTAAATACAGTGCGCCTTAATACAATTTGCATTAGGGTCTAATTCGGAAAGATCTGACCCCGGTGAAAACCGGGCAATGAAGGGAAGGTTGTGGCTATGCCATAAAGATAGATTTTGGACGGTTACCCTTGCGATGCCCAGCTAGTATTTTGCATTACAATCATTTTTTGTCCTCTTTAGTTTGTTGGTAGTACTGGTTGAATAAGACTCGGAGAGTATAGTCACTTCCGTGCGATTACAACAGAAAAATTCCTGCTCACGAATCTCTTTATAGCTAGCTGCGGCTGCTCATCCGTTCTTCCATTAATTGCGAGTATGTGTTCGCTTTTAGTCCATAAATAATTTGGATGTGACGCTCATCTAACACTACTACACCGTGAGCTCCGTGTTCTTTCAGTGCTTTTTGATCAACGATTGCAGTAGAGTTGAGTGTCAGCCTCAGCCTTGTCGCGCAAGCGCCGGTTTCGAGAACGTTCTCAATGCCGCCTATTGCCGCTAGGATAGTGTCAACATCCTGATCCATATTTGGATTCACCTGAGTCAGGGATTTTAAAATGCGTTTTAAGCCTTCGAACATGCCTTTTCTATCTCTATTAAATGGAAATTATTTTATAACCTAATTAAACCCCACTATGTGAGGGGTAAAACACAGAATCGCATTTTGATTACGTAGTTGGTCTTTGTTTGAACTTTACTTCTCGGTGAGTTGGGTAATTGCCTCTACGATCGGTGCTGGGGACAGCGTGTGAGGGACTTTAGTAATCAAAGTTCCATCAGGTTTTAAGAAGTAAAAATAAGAGCTGTGATCTAAGGTGTATTTCAGCTCTGAGCCTTCCAGTTCTGTTTTGCGGAAAATCACGCCATAGCTGTGCGCCAGAGGGGTAGTTGTCTCTAATGGCGCTGACAGGCCTTCAATCATTGGGTGGAAGTAATGCGCGTATGTTGCTGAAGCATCTGCCTCATCACGTTCCGGGTCGAGAGAGATAAACATTGGACGTAGCTGAGCTTTTTGTTCGTCATCGATTTGATTCAGCGCTCCTGCCAGCATGGCGAGGGACGTCGGACAAACATCCGGACAACGGGTAAATCCAAAGTACACAATACGGATACGTGGATCATTTTCATCGAAGATATTAACGGCTTGGTTGCCCTCACCAAATAACACAGATTGTTCTGATTTTGTCGGTTCAGTTTGTTCAGCTGGGAGGTTTTCCTGGCTATCTAAATAGCTCTTAGCACCAAACCCGAGCACGAACGCGACTACGAGAAACAGGGACCAGTTTCGGCTCATATTGAATCCTTATCTTTGCATTTTAATGGCTGGATAAATGGTATTTTGTCCGTCGGTTAGCTCTCCGACCCAAGTCATAGACTCTTGCGTACAGACAGGCAAGATCACTTCGCCCGTGTATTGTCCCGGCGACACTTTTTTCAGAAGGAACTTAGGTTCACCCATTTCCATTTCGCGACCTGCAAGGCTCAGAACAAGTTGCTCTGCTTGCGTATCCTGCCATTCGACGGTGAACTGCGCCGGAACCAGCGGTTGCGCGCTATCAACATTGAGTGTCATAGAGACTTCTTGCTGAATGCAGGTTGTTGTCGAAAGAAAGCAGTATTCATCAAGCGGTTTAATTTCTGAAGGGGCCGACAAGCTTTTGATTAGAGTAGGGGCATAAAACCCTGCGACCAGTGCCACAGCGAGGCCTGTTATTTTTAACAGTTTCATTAAAGCTCAGCATTTATCACTTAACAAGACCTGCATCGTAGCACATCTGAATAGCGCACCACGAAATAAGTTCAAGAATTTGTGTCTGCCTTATTATTTTGAAAAAAAACGGAGCCGCTGGCTCCGCTTGTATTTGATTAGTAGAGTTTATTTACTCGAATCTGCGAACTTTTCAAGGCTCAGTACAAGAGCGATTGCCGCAAACATCATTACTACGGCGACTACGAGTTGTGATGGTTGAGAAGTAATGTGTTCATATTCAAACGGTGACAAGTTGTGCTGTAGCAGTGGTACCTGTTCACCCTTTGAATTGGTACGCCAAGTTAAGGTTTCTTTCCAGGGCCATATTTTAGGCAGTGTGCCGATCATCAAGCCAGTCAGGAACATGAGAGTCGCGTCTCGGAACTTGCGCAGCAGCCAGGATAACAAATGCGAGAAGGTCAGTAGGCCGATGACACAACCACACAAAAATAACGCCAGGATATCGATCTGGAATCCCTTAACTGCAGCTAACACAGGTGTATACATGCCAATCAATAACAAAATAAAACTGCCTGAAATACCCGGCAGGATCATGGCGCAAATCGCGATAGAGCCCGCAATAAGCGTGTTCAGCATAGTCGGTTCCATATGCAAAGGCTTAAGGACGGTAATGCAGTAAGCGAATGCCACGCCTGCGAGCAGGGTAATAAAGCGAATGGCATCGCGTTGCTCGACCTGTCGGATAATATGGTAGACCGAAACCAGAATCAGGCCGAAGAAGAACGACCAAATCGGAATCGGGTGTGTGCTTAGTAGCCAGGTGATCAGTTTTGCAAGCGTTCCGATACTGACGAAAATTCCCGAGAACAAAGCAAGCAAGAAAAAGCCATTAATATGATTAAATGCAGCTTTGAATCCTTCTCTTTTCCAGATGGTTAGAAGATAGGGATTGATCCGACGAATGCTCTCTAACAGCGTATCGTAGATACCGGTAATAAAGGCAATGGTACCGCCAGACACACCGGGAACCACATCAGCAGCTCCCATAGCGATTCCTTTGAAGAAGGTGATTAGATAGTTCATTTTTCTCCGGTTAAGGATTAAGTCGTTTGAATGGGAAAGAGTATACAAACGTTGCCAGCAAAAAAGTATGAAATAGTAGGTATAAGTCCGGCCAGTTGATTGTTTTGTGAACATTGAGCCTGTTAATCAGGCTTTGATACAACTGTCATTTATTTGATTGTTTTTGCTCATTCTCAATTTGCATTTGCAAAATGCAATCACGTTTCGTATTTTGCTACAAGTCTTACCAGTGAGAATTTGTAAATGTGATCGTTAGCACGCAAATAAACCTTTTATTATTGGCATGATATATGCATAATTGTCGGCGACCCTTCTTAAGCCGAGGGTCACCTAGCCAACTGACGTTGTTAGTGAATATAGATTGTTCACGATATATATAAGCCAATCGCGGTCATTGCGGTTGGCTATTTTTTTGTCTAAACCTCTCCCTCGTTTACACACTACTGTTTCGTAAATTCAGCCAATAATACCAATCGTAGTAAATAACGGGTCATTCTAGCTTGCTAAAATACTCGTTAACGTCGTTAAAAATTTTGATTGTAGAATAACTACTTACCAAAAATTTTTGCCTTGTTATCAAGCATTTTTTCTACGCTATTTCTGATCACTTATTTACTGTGATTGGTATAAAAAAGGGCCGACTTTACAAGCCAACCCTTGATTCACTAAATTTAACCACGAGAAGTCAACAGACCCTAGTAACCCATTAGTTGCAATAGGTTTTCTGCGGTGACAATCGCTTCCTTACGGTTAGCAATATTCAGCTTCTGGTATAGGTTGCGAATATGAGTCTTGATCGTCGTACCTGCTACATCAAGTTCTTGGGCGATTTGCTCGTTACTAAATCCGGAGTAAATCAAACCGAGTACTTGCCATTCACGTTGAGTTAACGGGCTGGTACGGACTAGCTCTGGCACATTAGGGTGGTTCACCAGCTTTTCAATGAACTCTTCATCAAAGTGAATCGAACGGCTGCGCTGATTAGATGAGATGTCTTTCATCAGTTGCTGTGCACGGTGACGTTCTAGATCGCCTAACTCATGACGCAGGCTGAGTTTCTCTAACAGCCCGCCGATTGTTGCACCATCAATCAGGAAGTTGCCAACCATACCCGTCTGGTTAGTCATTACTAACGCTTCTTTTAGCAGAGATTTGGCTTTTTCTTCATCTTTCTGACGAGCAGATAAAACGGCTTCTACCACTAAGTTACGGTTGGTATCAGTCACTAAGTGGCTCTGGCTTGCTTCACTTTGTAGGAAGTTCAACGCCTGGCGAGCTTCTTCATACTGGCCCAGATTAATATGTGCACGAACGATGTTACGCCATTGTAACTGACAGAAGTGGTTGCATGCTGACTCTGGTCGAACCGCACTGTTTAACCATTCTTGTATTGCTTCTGTATTTCCCCGGGCTTGCCAGAAAAGGATCAGCGACAGGGATGCATTAGCGGTCCAGTCGACATGATAAGTAGACTGTTTCATCAGGTGCTGAATGTGCTCGATAAATTTCCCGGCTTTATCGAGCTCTCCGCGTCCTACGGCGATACGGGCAAGCATTGAATAGCTGTGTAAGTGCTTACTTGGAGAATGGCTCTCAAGGATCTGTAGCCCTTTGTGAGCGCACTCTTCTGCTTCATCCAGACGGTTCCAGCACCAGAGTACCTGAGCGCGAATACGCAGCAAGAACTCGTGAAGAGGAACATGCTGTAGCTGATGTTCTTCAATTAAGCGGAAACCCGAATCTTGCACTTCAAAAGCGGCCTGGACGTAGCCCTGAGCAATTAATATTTCACTTTGCTGCAAAATTGCCCATAACGCCTGGTGGTAAACTTGGTACTGACGAGCCAACTTCTCAGTTTGCTGCATCATCGGTAGTGCGCGATCAAGCTTGCCCAGTACGTGGTTTACTTCACCGACAACGGACGTTGCGACGATTTGGCTGCGATAGTTCGTATGGTCTAGTTTGCTGAGCGCAAGTTCTGCTAACTCAAGTGCTTTTTCTGGTTGGTTGCTGTTCATTGCAACCTGAGCAAGTAACGCATTGGCTTGGCCTTGATAGCCGACATCCAGCTCAATATTGCGCTTATTATGTTCGGCTTCCGCTTCTTCAAGTAGCTGACCTACCTGATTGTAACGGTGCTGACTCTGCGCCAGCCATGCACGAAGCATGGTCAGCTTCGGATGGCTGAACAGCAGTTCTGCATCAAGCTGATGAATCGCGTTTTCCAGCGTGCTTAACTCGCCTTGGTTAAACATTTTCCAGCCAAACTCATTTAGAATTTCGACAACCAGATCTTTATCGTTTGATTTTTGTGCATGGTGAATCGCCTGGTGCGGCGATTTTTGTTTTAACCAGGCCAGAGCGGCATTACGGTGCAGATCTTTTTCTTGCTGAGGAATCCGGGCTTGACGTTCGTGAGATAAAAACTCTCCGAATAAATTGTGGAACCGGAACCAGTTATGTTCGCCCTCAAGAGGGTAGATAAACAAGCCGTAGCGGTTCAACGATTCAATCATACCAAGTGCATCTTCGCGCTGAGTCAAAGCAAATACTAACTCATCGTTGAAATGATCTAATACTGAGACTTGCATCAGGAAGTGACGAGTTTCGTGATCGAGAAGATCAAAGACTTCTTCTACCAGGTAATCCCATAAATGCGCGTGGTTGAACTGGGAAACTGACTCAACAGTTTGCGCCAGGCTACGTTTTTGATGCTGTGCCTGCAATGCGATAAGTTGCAGTGCAGAAGGCCAGCCTTCAACATACGTTCTCAGGCTGTTTGCCATGTCTTCATCAATACCATCAGCGATACGCTGGTTAAAGAAACGGGTGGTTTCTTCCGTATCGAACGCCAGCATTTCGTTACCGATTTCAATCATCAAATCGCGCACACGAAGATTCGCCGTTCCGAGTGGTGGCATAGCACGACTGGTAACAACGACGGTCAGGTTATCTGGCATGTGCTTTAAGAAAAAGCGCATGGATTCATGAATTTCATCATTAGTGATCAGGTGGTAGTCATCAAGAACGATGTAACATTCCTGGTGAAAGTCAGCCATTTCCGCGAAAAGCTCACTATATAAAGAGCGCAAAGAGGAAATCTGACGCTTTTCTGCCAACTTTTGAGCATTAGCGCAACTGAAATTGGTTGCTTTGTTCAGTGCCTGTAACAGGTAATTGACGAAACGAAAGCCATCATTGTCACTATCATCAATGCTGTACCAGCCAACATTAGGCTTATCTGACAGCCACTGTGCTGCCATCGTCGTTTTACCGTATCCGGCAGGAGAGCGAAACAAAACCAACTTGTAATAAGGCGCTTGTTGCAGTAAGTCCAGCACTCTTGGACGCACAATAGCGTTGTGTAACCGACCAGGTCGAGTGAGCTTAGATGGAATCCACATTAGTAATTATGTCCTTAATTTATGTATACCTAAATGACTTCAAGGTCCTTATACCAATCTAAATAACGACGGAATCATTCTTACTGAACGATACAGCTGAACTTGTTTTCAGCGGTCCATGTCAGTTAGTCGGCTCTGGCTCATAGAGCGTGTAAGCGCTGTAATGGCGTATACAGAACGGACTTCAAAGTTACTTAGGTATAAAAGCTAGCGATAAATGGATAAAGATTATAAGTTTTGCAAAACGTTTGGGATGGTACGACATCAGAAATGTAGCTTACTTTGATCCACTTCCTAATTCCTTGTGGAATTGAGAAATGATACTAACTACGCCCTTGTTTTGTGATTTTTATCACGAAAATGCACTCTGAAGTCATTGCCAAGTAATTTGTCTGCACGATATTTGGAAGAGTTTCATCTTTCTCAATCGGGTTATTGTGATCGCTAAGACAAATTTTACAACCTAACTATTTCGTGCTCTAAAAAGTGTCATGCGTAAATCTCAGACTATTCTCACAATTGCACGTGATCTAAATCACTATCAACTGACGCAGTTTCAGCTTTGTTGAGATTTAGATCACTAACCGTTCGCGGTAACCCCCTCTACTCCCCCATTCCTCCTCCTTCGAAGGAGGAGAATTGGGAGGATGTTTATTCACACTGCTAAATGCACGATGTATGGCAGATGAATTACTAAAAGACGTGAGAATTTCTTAATGAAACCTACACAACAGAAAAATTTTGACAAAAAGTCGTTCCAAGACAGCGTAAAGAAACACCTTTCAGTAACTTACGCACACACAGTAGAAAACGCAGATAGCCGCGCATGGTACCTTGCAATGGGTCGCGCATTGGCAGAGCTAACTACTTTTGATTTGCTTGCTACTGAAGAAGATCCAAAAATCAAAGGCGCGAAGAGCGTTAACTACCTGTCGTTAGAATTCTTGATCGGTCGTCTGACTGGTAACAACCTAATCAGCATGGGTCTGTACGAGCAAGTAACAGAAGCAATGGCCGAACTTGGTCACAGCCTGACTGACCTTCTTGAAGAAGAACGCGACCCGTCACTAGGTAACGGTGGTCTAGGTCGTCTGGCAGCATGTTTCATGGATTCATGTGCAGCACAAGAATACCCAACAGTGGGTTATGGCCTACACTACGAGTACGGTCTATTTAAGCAATCATTCAAGGATGGCCGTCAGCAAGAAGCACCAGATGCATGGTGTGGCGTTGAAGGTTACCCGTGGGAAGTGGCTCGTCCAGAACTTGCTCAGGAAATCGGCTTCTACGGTCACGTTGAAGTAGTGAATGAGAACGGTAAAGAAGTTCGTAAATGGGTTCCTGGCATGACAGTAAAAGCGATGCCTTGGGATCTACCAATCGTAGGTTACGAATCAGACACGGTTTACCCGCTACGTCTTTGGGAATGTCAGGCAATTGCACCATTCTCACTAGAAAGCTTTAATAATGGTGATTACTTCGAAGCTCAGCACGCACTGATCGACGCAGGTAACATCACTAAAGTGCTTTACCCGAACGACAACCACGAGAAAGGTAAAACACTTCGTCTAATGCAACAGTACTTCCACTCTGCTGCATCAGTACGTGATATTCTACGTCGTCACGAAGCGGCGGGTTACACACTAGCAGACCTACCTAAGCAAGAGACGATTCAGCTTAACGATACGCACCCAACAATTGCGATTCCTGAGCTAATGCGCATCCTTATGGATGAGAAGGGTCTGACTTGGGAAGCGGCTTGGGAAATCAGTTCGCACACATTTGCGTACACTAACCATACGCTACTTCCAGAAGCACTAGAGACATGGCCAGAGGCGCTAATGCAGCACCTACTTCCACGTCACATGGAAATTATCTTTGAAATCAACCACCGCTTCCTGCAAGAAGTTCGTGCAATGTGGCCTGGTGACGGTGAGAAGCAAGCTAAGCTTTCTATCATCGAAGAAGGTTTCCACCGCATGGTGCGCATGGCTAACCTATGTGTAATCGGTTCTTACGCAGTAAACGGCGTGGCAGCACTTCACTCTGAATTGGTTAAGAAAGACCTATTCCCTGAGTTCCACGAAATGTACCCAACTCGTCTACACAACGTAACGAACGGTATTACTCCTCGTCGTTGGTTGAAGTTCTGTAACCCAGGCCTGTCTCAGCTAATCACAGATAAGATTGGCAACGAATGGCCAGCGAAGCTTGAGCAACTTTCAGGTATCGCGAAGTTTGCAACTGACGAGAAATTCCAAAAAGAATTCATGGCAGTTAAGAAAGAGAACAAAGAGCGCCTGGCTAACTGGGTGAAAGAGCACATGGGTATCGAGCTAGATACAAATGCAATCTTTGATGTTCAAATCAAGCGTCTGCACGAGTACAAGCGTCAGCACTTAGACCTGCTACACATCTTGTCTCTGTACCACCGTATCCTTAACGAGCCTGGCTTCGAGTGCACACCACGTGTATGTATCTTCGCAGCGAAAGCCGCTCCTGGTTACCACCTGGCGAAAGAAATCATCTTCGCGGTTAACAAGATTGCAGAGAAGATCAATAACGATCCTCGCATCGGTAACAAGCTGAAAGTGGTATTCATCCCTGACTACCGTGTGAGCATGGCTGAAATCATCATCCCTGCGGCGGATGTATCACAACAGATTTCTCTAGCGGGTAAAGAAGCTTCAGGTACTGGTAACATGAAGATGGCGCTTAACGGTGCCCTGACTATCGGTACGATGGATGGTGCGAACGTAGAGATCCGTGAAGAAGTGGGTGACGAGAACATCTACATCTTCGGTCTGGATGTTGAGGGTGTGAAAGCAACTAAAGCTGCTGGCTACAACCCTTACAACTACTACAATGCGGATCACCTGCTGAAAGCATCTATGGATCTTCTGACAGGCGAAGAGTTCACTCCGGGTCAACCAGGCCTGCTGCGTGCAACATTCGATAGCCTACTAGATGGCGGTGACCCATACCTATGTCTTGCAGATTTCGCATCTTATGTGAAAGCGCATGAAGATATGGGCCAGCAATACAAAGACCAGGCTGGTTGGGCTAAGAAAGCCATCCTTAATACTGCCCTTGTTGGCAAGTTCACATCAGACCGCTCAATCCGCGACTATGTGAATAACATCTGGAAACTAGAACCGGTTCACCGTTAATAAATAAGTTAAATACCCAAGGTAGCCAAGCGCTACCTTGGGCAATTTATAACTATTAGTTTTTGATAACTCTAAGTTTTTATAATAAATAAAACCCTACATGGAAGGTGTTTGCATTACCTTCGGAGAAAGCGATGAAAGAACAAACAGCATTAAAGAAAGTCGCGGCAATGGCGAGATTGGCTGACAGCTACGTGAGCGCCTGGGGAGATGAGGCAAAAGTTTCTGATGAGACTCTGACCCGCTTACTCGCTTCACTTGGCTACGATACAAGCAGCGACGAAAACCTTTTAGCTTCTGCTGAAAGAAAACATAAGAAAGACGTACTAGCCCCTGTTCTTGTTCTGCGCGACGGCGACCCTGTCGAAGTAGAACTAAACCTAGGTACGAGTGCTCGTGAGAGTGAATTCAGCTGGCGTTTAGAAACAGAGCAAGGAGAGGTACTTGAAGGCTATCTTCAGTCTCAAATTGTTCGTGATGAACGTGCTGAGGGTGGCCCTCTAGTGTTTGCATTGCCAAAGAATCTGGCATGGGGTTACCACAAACTGATCATCGAGCGTAAGCGTCGTAAAACACCTTACGAAATGTCACTGATCATCACACCGAAAGCTTGTTACAAACAAGATTCGCTAAACCAACACAAAAAGCTTTGGGGTCCGAGCATCCAGCTTTACACACTGCGTACTCAGCATAACTGGGGTATCGGTGATTTCGGCGATCTTAAGCAACTGGTTAGTGATATCGCATCGCGTGGTGGTGACTTCATTGGTTTGAACCCGATTCACTCGCTGTTCCCGGCTAACCCAGAAGGCGCAAGCCCGTACAGCCCGTCTTCTCGCCGCTGGCTGAACATCATGTACATTGATGTGGTTTCAGTACCAGAATTTGCATTAAGCGCTGAAGCGCAACAACAAGTTGGTTGTGCTGAATTCCAGCAGCGTCTGCAAAAAGCTCGCGACTCACACTGGGTGAACTACACAGAAGTGTCTGCGCTTAAGATGAGTGTACTACCGCTTCTGTTCAGCGAGTTCAAAGCGCGTCATCTTGACAAGAATACCGATCGTGCACGTGCCTTCTTAGAGTTTGTTGAGAAGGGCGGCGATAGCTTGTTACACCAAGCGGCATTTGATGCTATTCACGCTGACCTGCACGCTGAAGATTCAAGCATGTGGGGCTGGCCTGTATTCCCTGAGAAATACCGCACGTTTGAGTCTGCTGGAACTCAGAAGTACATCAAAGACAACAAAAAACGCGTTTACCTGTACATGTACCTGCAGTGGATCGCTGATGACCAAATCAAAGAAGCGCAAGTACTTGCTGAAGAAAAAGGCATGTCTGTTGGTCTGTACCGTGACCTTGCAGTAGGCGTTGCGGACTCTGGCAGCGAAACTTGGGCTGACGAAGGTAACCTGGTTCTGGACGCAAGTATTGGTGCGCCACCAGATGTTTTAGGTCCTCTGGGTCAAAACTGGGGTTTACCACCGCTAAACCCACAAGTACTGGAAGCAACAGGTTACGATGCTTACATCAAGCTACTGCGTGCAAACATGAAGCACTGTGGTGCGTTGCGTATTGACCATGTACTTGGCTTATTGCGTCTGTGGTGGATTCCAAAAGGTGAAAAAGCGACTGAAGGTGCTTACCTGTACTACCCGGTAGAAGATATGCTGGCAATTCTAGCACTTGAGTCACATCGTCATCAGTGTTCTGTTATCGGTGAAGACTTGGGTACTGTGCCAGATGAAATCGTGGATATCCTTCGCGATGCAGGCGTGCACTCTTACAAAGTATTCTTCTTCGAAACATCAAAAGAAGACGGTGGTTTCATTTCTCCGAAGCACTACGCTGAGCAGTCTATGGCCGCGCTTTGTACTCACGATATGCCGACACTACGCGGTTTCTGGCACTGTGATGACTTGAAAATGGGGCGTGAGATTGGTCTGTACCCAGATGAACAGCAACTAGAAGGTCTGTTTGCGGATCGTTTGAAATGCAAGCAAGGTATTCTGGATAGTGTTCGCTGGCATGGTTACCTGCCAGAAGGCATCGGCCATGACGCACAGTACGTGCCAATGGATTCATTCCTGAGCGAAGCGCTTCAACTGCATGTAGCTGCGGGTGACTCTGCACTGCTTAGCGTTCAGCTTGAAGACTGGCTGGAAATGGATCAACCGGTCAACATTCCAGGTACAGTTGATGAGTATCCAAACTGGCGTCGTAAGCTGTCAATGAACCTCGATGAAGTGTTCAGCCGAGAAGATGTAAACCGAATTGCAAAACGTCTGACGGAAGTACGTGCTAAGGCAAGTAAATAAGAAAGATGTATTGAGTGATTTGTCTAAATGGGACGATTTCAAATTTGTTATCTTTCAGGTAAGAAACTTCCAACCAGGTCACTCATTCTTTAAGAACAATCCGTTAGGATGGAGTTCTATTATTATGCCCGCGATAATAGCGGGCATTTTTGTTTTTGAAGTCATTTGGATTTAGATGTTGGCTGGCAATCCAATATTTGCTTAAAATTTATCTGCTTACGGTGAATATTGGCTCTAGGGGGAAGAATTGAAAAACACCAAAACAAACAAGATAAAGAGAACAAAGAAAAAGTACGAACGCGCTTATGAACTGCTGGAGCAAGCCTCTTATGCAGATCCGTTCTCAACACTCGGACCGTTTATAGAAGATGGTGAGGGCTCTCTGAGAGTCTGGATGCCCGGTACAGACAAGGTAGAGTTGCTTATTGAAGGAGAACCTCGCATCGCGCTAGAGCGTGAAGGTGAGAGTGGTTTTATCCTAAAAGAAAAGCGCGATTTACACCTTACGCATTACCAATTAGCAGTAAGTTGGGATGAGGTTGAGCAGATTATTGATGACCCATACCAGTACCACAATATCTATCAAGAATACGAACATCTTCACACTCCTGTCGACATGTATCACTACATGGGAGCTCAGTTTGTCACACTCGAACGCGGCGGAGAAAATATCTCTGGTGTCCGTTTCCTCGTGTACGCTCCTCACGCCTCTGCGGTAAGCCTCATTGGTGGTTTTAACCAATGGGATGGTCGTCGCCACCCGATGCAACGTCTTGACTACGGAATCTGGGGTTTGTTTGTCCCTGGGTTAGAAGAAGGCGTACAGTATAAATTTGAACTCAAAGGTCCGAATGGGGAAGGGCTCCCACACAAGCAAGATCCTTGGGGTTTCTACTCAGAACAGTACCCATCATTCGCTTCCATTACCTATGATCACAGCCGTTACCAATGGCAGGATCAACAGTGGCAAAATCGCCCGGTAACGCAAAAGCGCGACGAAGCTTTGTCATTCTATGAACTTCACGCAGGTTCATGGAAACGCAACGAGCAGGGTGAGTTCCTGAATTACCGTGAGCTGGCTGATCAATTGGTGCCTTACTTAGTCGACATGGAGTATACCCATGTTGAGCTGATGCCAATCTCTGAGCACCCATTCTATGGTTCTTGGGGTTACCAGCCAGTAGGCATGTTTGCGCCAACTAGCCGTTACGGCTCTCCGGATGACTTTAAGTACTTTGTCGATGTCTGTCACCAGGCTGGTATTGGTGTTGTTCTAGATTGGGTTCCAGCCCACTTCCCTTCAGATGATCACGGTCTGGCTAACTTCGATGGTACACCGTTGTTCCACGATCCTGATCCTCGTCGCGGGTGGCACCAAGACTGGAACTCTTATATCTACGATGTCGGTCGTGAGCATGTTCGCCGCTTCCTAGTCGCTAATGCGCTTTACTGGTTTGAGCAATTCCATATAGATGGCATTCGTGTCGATGCGGTTGCTTCCATGATTTATCTGGATTACTCACGTAGCCATGATCAGTGGATTCCTAATATTGATGGTGGTAACGAAAACTATGACGCGATCGCAACGCTGAAGTGGATGAACGAGGAAGTTTACAAACACTTCCCTAATGCGATGACAATTGCTGAAGAGTCGACGGCATTCCCTGGCGTGTCAGCACCAACCTTTATGGGCGGACTAGGCTTTGGCTTTAAATGGAACATGGGCTGGATGCATGACAGTCTTTCATATGTTAAAGAAGATCCGGTTCACCGCAAATACCACCACAATACCATCACGTTCCCGCTTATTTACGCGCACAGTGAAAACTACGTGTTATCTCTGTCTCATGATGAAGTGGTGTATGGTAAAGCTTCTATCCATAATAAGATGCCGGGTGATGAGTGGCAGCAAACCGCGAACCTGCGTGCTTACTACGGGTATATGTACGGTCAGCCGGGTAAGAAGCTGAACTTTATGGGGGCTGAGTTTGGTCAGACTGCGGAATGGAACCATGATGATCAACTGCAATGGTTCTTGCTGGATTTTGAGCGTCACCAAGGCGTTCAGTCTCTGATTCGTGATTTGAACCATCTTTACCGCAATGATCCTGCTATGCACGACCAAGATTGTGAACCTGCGGGATTCGAGTGGCGTCTTCAGGATGAGGCAGATGCCAGTATTTTGGCTCATGAGCGAATCAGCCAGGATGGTGAGCGTATTTTGGTTGTTACCAACTTCACACCTGTACCGCACGAGAACTTCCGTTTGGGTGTTCCGAATGCAGGTAAATACCAGCTGCTGCTTAACACTGATGACAAAAAGTACCATGGTAGTGATTTTAATGTTCATAAAGACGTAGAGACAGAAAAGTTAGAAAGTGAGTCACTTCCTCAGTCACTTGGACTTCGCTTGCCACCGCTATCGACAGTGTTCTATAAGCTCGTTAAATAGGAACTTAAACTAACCCCAAGCCCGTTTTACATTGTAAATCGGGCTTTTTTTGACTTAGTTTTTACCTCACAAACTTGTTGTTCTTCACAAATTCGGTCAACCTGAACCCTAGCGATTACAGCTCTGGGTTGTTGGGAACTTGCAAATTTTGAGAAAACTGAAGCCATTCCTGTTGAAAATGGTGTTGATACTGATACTTGCCCCTGTTTTGTTAGTCGGGGTGGTAAAGTTTGTCGATCCTCCCGTTTGGGGATGGAAGCTGAGCCGTATGATTTCTCCGCCAGCGAACTATCCGGAACAAAGTCAACATAAGTGGGTGCCGCTGTCTCGCATTTCAGAGAACCTACAGCTCGCTGTGATTGCGACTGAAGACCAGAAATTTCCTGCCCACTATGGTGTCGATTTGGAGTCGCTGTCTGAAGTTATCGAAAATGCAGATGAAGATGGTCCTTCTCGTGGGGCAAGTACGATTACTCAGCAAACGGCTAAGAATGTATTTCTGTTCCCATCTCATTCCTATATTCGTAAAGCCTATGAGCTTTACTTCGCGCTGTTAATGGAAACGATGTGGAGTAAAGAGCGCATTTTAGAAGTCTACCTCAACGTGGTGGAATTTGGCCCCGGTATCTATGGCGCAGAAGCTGCCGCAAACAACTACTTCGGAATTCCGGCCAAGCAACTTTCTATGCATCAGTCGGCAAGGTTAGCTGTTGTGTTGCCGAATCCATATCGCATTAAGGTTCATCCGCAAACGTCTTACACAATTAACCGGGTCAACTGGGCAATGAAGCAAATGCGTAACCTTGGCAGCGTTGAGCTAGAGGAAAAATAATCTACGCCTCTGTAGAGTGAAAATGTGATTAACCCCGATGTTTAGGGCGTAGCCATTCAGAATGATGTGTTCAGTTTCTTATAGAGGCAATATTAGTGTGAATAAAATTATTAAAATCACACTAGCCAATGGACTGAACGATGAAACTGAATCTAGCCACTACGACTCTATTGCTGGTATCGGCACATGTGATTGCTGAACCTAATATCACCATATCGACTACAACCAATAGCCGCGATTTTCCTCTCAGTGCAGGGCAAGCTCTGATTGTGCCACTGACTAAAGATGGCTACACACTAAAGATTACGGGTATCGAAGGAAGTTGTAACGCTCCCGAAAATCAAAACGTAAAATTTAACAAGCCTATCTCTTTAAATTGCGGCAAACCCACAGAGCTACCGCTGAACATTCGCTTTACCGGTGATTATTCGTTCGCCTATGACGACGAAGCTAAAACACTGCTTTTCAAGCGGGAACCGAAGAAGACCGCAAAAAACGAGTTCAAACGTCCGGTTCCTCAAGTCCAATGTGAAGTCTACCAGGGTGGTGAAGTGTCCATTGCTCTGGGGGACAGTTTCCCTGATGGTACAAAATTACGAGATGCCTATTCCGGTCAGGTAGTTGAAGTTAAAGACCAAAAAGTATCTATAACATCTGACAAAGCTTCGGGCGGTATTGTATTGCTCGAACAGGTTAAGAAAACCAAAGAAGCGGTTCCGTTTGATTACCGAAATGCCAATATCTATTTTGTCATGGTCGACAGATTTAATAACGCTGATATTAGCAATGACCAAAGCTACGGCCGTAAAAAAGATGGCAAAGAAGAAATTGGCACCTTCCACGGCGGTGATCTGAAAGGAGTCATTGAGAAGCTAGACTACATAAAGAGTTTAGGTACCGACGCAATCTGGCTGTCACCTATAGTCGAGCAGGTACATGGCTTTGTCGGAGGCGGTGACAGTGGTTCTTTCCCGTTTTATGCGTATCACGGCTACTGGACACGCGATTTTACTAAGATCGATGAAAACTTTGGTGATGAAGCCGATCTAAAAATTCTGGTGGAAGAAGCACATAAACGCGGCCTCAAAGTTCTACTTGATGCCGTTATTAACCACACTGGCTACTCCACCTTAGCTGATCTGCAGTTTGATGGCATTGACGTTCTAAAATCTGGCGCTGACTTACCAAAGAGCTGGAGTGACTGGAAACCAGGGAGTGGGGAGAACTGGCACAGCTATCATCAATACATTGACTATCAAAGCCCGAACTGGATTAACTGGTGGGGCGGTGATTGGGTCAGAACAGGCTTACCTGGTTATCCTGTACCGGGTAGCAGTGATATCACCATGTCGCTCGCTGGCTTACCGGACTTTCTCACTGAGTCTGATCAAGCGGTAACGCCGCCCAAGTGGTTACTCGAAAATCCAGGGACCCGTGTTAAGGCCCGCGATAACTTCACAGTCTCAGATTATCTGATTGAATGGCAAACGGACTGGGTGAAACGCTTCGGCATTGATGGTTATCGTGTAGACACCGTCAAGCATGTCGAAGGTGAGGTATGGAAACGTCTTAAACAAGAAGCCACTGAAAGCCTGCAGCAGTGGCGAAAAGAGAATGGCAAATCAGGACAACCATTTTGGATGATGGGTGAGGTATGGGGGCACACTGCGTATCGTAGCCCATACTTTGACGATGGCTTCGATGCGTTAATCAACTTCGATATGCAGAAGAAACTCGATAAAGGCGCAGCCTGTTTCAGTCAGATGGCCGAGACATATATGAGCTACGCTGACACCATCGCCAATGAGAAAGATTTCAATCCTGTCAGTTATATGTCTTCTCATGATACCGAATTGTTCTTCTCACGTTTCAAAGACTACGCAATGCAGCGTAATGCGGCGAATGCATTGCTATTAAGTCCCGGAGCTGTTCAGATTTATTACGGTGACGAAATCGGCCGGAACATTGGGCCATATGCGGATGATTTCCATCAGGGGACGCGCTCGGACATGGTTTGGGAACTGAGTGCCGAAAAGCTGGCATTGCTAAAACACTGGCAGACGGTGGGGCAGTTCCGTAAAGCGCATCCGGCGATTGGAGCAGGAGTGCACAAAGTTATTGAACAAGACGGTGCGTATGTGTTCTCACGTCAGCTAGATAAAGACAAAGTCGTGGTTGCGTTTGTAGGCAGAGATGAGCAGTAAACGCTTTCCCGGATTGTTCAAAAGGTAGCACTAGTAAAATTAAGAGCATCCCTCCGGATTTAGGTTCGGGGTTTTTCTGTTTTCTTTATTCATCATACGTTCAGTTTCATGATTCTAATATGGGCGCTATAGTCATAAATATTGGAGGCAATAATGATGACACCCTTATTTATGAAACCGGCATCTGATGAAACGGTAAAAGTGCCAGATGAGAAAACGTTCTGGAATAAGATGAAAAAATCGGTGCTGAAAGTCGGCGAAGATTTTGCGGTACTGGGCATTAAATCCTGGCTTGCGATGACGGATTCCAACACTTCGGCTCGCCATAAAGCGATTCTCGGTGGTGCATTGGCTTACTTCGTTCTGCCAACCGACATGGTTCCAGATATATTAGCCGGTGTAGGATTTACTGATGATTTGGCAGTGTTAACACTGGCTGTAAACTCTGTCGGTAACGCAATTACGCCAGAGCATGAAAAGCAAGCCAGAGAGAAGATTCGTTCTATAGTTAAATAGAAACTATTAGAAGAATTTGAATATTTGCATTAAACCCTGGTGATTATGTCATCAGGGTTTTTTAGATCTTACTGGTAGGCAATGGTAATTAATGGTGATATGTAATTGTTATTTTTGATAATTCCCTGTACTCAGTGAATCGCTCGCATAATTTTCCCCTTGTTCTCGAAGGACTTAATTCGACAGTTTATATTGGAAGAAATTGTAATTCGTGATTGATATGAAACTTAGTATTTTGTTCATGCTTTTGCTTCTTTTTGTTTTTATGGGGAGTGGTCAGTTGAAAGGAAAAGAGAATTTTAAATATACACCAAACATTCATGGAGTGTTGAAGATGCATGGTGCACCGATACCACATCAAAAGGTGATATTAAAAGTAGGATTTCGTGGTCAGATTAGAGAGTTTAGTGATACAACAAATGAAAAAGGCGAGTTTAATTTTCATTCTATTCAAGAGACTAAAATTCTATCCCCAAGTTTTCTTGACCAAAAATATGTTGTTGTGTTCTTAAAAACCAACTTAGACAGCGGTGAAGAGATTACGATATGGGAATCGTCCATAGATGGATACGAAATTGATGATTTCGTCAGAGATAATATGGCGAACCTGACTTGTGAAGCCACGGACAAATTATCTTACTTTGCCTTTTCTTATAGTCGAAACAATGAGGCTGACACCTATGTTTATAGCCAATGTAAGCTTTTTGGTTACGTTGATACTGGTATTTATGAGGAGTAGTTATGAAGTCATTATCGCCTAGACTTGCGTCAAGAATCGCTGAAATACCTTATCACGTATATGCTAAATAACGGAAAAGAGTGCAGCCTTACATAAATAGATCGTTTACTTTTGATACAAAAAGTGATGTTCTTCAAGGTACTACTGGGGGGGTTTTAGGTATCGGTGGGATGACTTCAGACTTAGCTGTTGTCGGCTATGGTAAAGGGGAATACGCTAATCATTTAGTTATATCGTTTCGAGGTACTGAATCTAATGCAGGGGATATCCTTGCTGATGGTAATGTTGGGCTAAAAGGGTCTTATAACGGACAGCCAGTTCATGCAGGATTTGTAAATCTTTTCAATACGATTCGCCCTCAGTTAGTGAGATTGTTTTCGACCACAAAACCACCCCAAATAGTACATTGTGTTGGCCATAGCCTTGGTGGTGCGATTGCTTCTCTTGCTGCTGATTGGATTAAAGCTCGCTATAAATATTGCGTTCACTTATATACTTTTGGATCTCCTAGAGTAGGGCTAAAGTCTTATGCATTAAGAAGTGTGGATAGGTCATACCGATGTACTCATGGTGCTGATCCAGTTCCGATGATTCCCCTTTGGCCATTCGTCCATGCAGGTAATGAATATAGATTGGATGGGAGCAGTGGAGTCTACTTTTTTACTCACACTTTACCTGCAAGAGGTAATCCTGGCTATGTAAACACAGCAAGCCAAGAAGACTGGGGATTTTTACAACAACGTTCATCGGATTACCTATATAAAAGGACCTCGCTAAACTATGACCGAAGAAAGGAAGCTTGTCTCAATGCAACATGGCTGCAGAAAGTGTTTTCAGCAATGCTGACTTTATTACGTGATTCTGGTTTCTCGCATGTTCTTCAAGTGGGATTCACATCGACGTTAACGATGTGGGATATGCTGGCAAGAACGATGGATAGATTAGCGAAGTTAAGGCAAGCCTATGCTTCTAGAATAAAAGGGATTTTAGGACATATGAATGTTATGTCAGGTAATCCCGCAATAAATTTATCTTCAATAAGTTATTCTGTTATCAAATGGTCTTTTAGTAAGCTAATCGACAAGCTTTATGCTAGTGCTAGGTGTGCACTTAAGGTTGCGGGATAATTTTATTGTTTAAATAAACAAAGCCCCGATGTTTCCATCGGGGCTTTGTTTTAGACAGGATAATAACTGCAAAACAGTTTAAGCGTCAGCGCGTTTAAGATGCACTTCTTCTTCGGCTGCGCCGGCCATTGGATCGTTGAAGCGAGTTTCATCCAATGCACCTTCTGATTTAGCAACAATAATGGTTACTGCGCTATCACCGGTGATGTTTACAGCGGTACGAATCATATCAAGCAGACGGTCAACACCCATAATCAGTGCGATACCTTCAAGAGGCAAGCCTACTTGGTTTAGTACCATAGCCAGCATGACTAGGCCAACACCAGGAACACCAGCAGTACCGATAGATGCCAGTGTAGCAGTCATGATAACCATCAAGTAGTCACCCATGGTCAGGTCAATGTTGAATGCCTGTGCGATAAACGCTGTAGCCACACCTTGCATGATCGCTGTACCGTCCATGTTCACGGTTGCGCCAAGTGGCACAGTGAACGACGATATGCGGTTTTCAACGCCCATACGATGTTTTGCTGTTTCCATCGTGACAGGAATTGTCGCGTTAGATGATGCAGTAGAGAAAGCAAACATCACAGCGTCTTCCATTTTACGTAAGAACGTGATGGGGTTTAGACCAGTAAAGCCTTTTAGCATCAGACTGTAAGTAACTAGACCATGAAGCAATAGCGTACCTGCGAGAACAACAAAGTATTCAGCAAGATTGATGATCGCGCTCAGACCTAGACCAGTAAACAGCTTCGCCATCAGGAAGAACACACCGTAAGGTGCAAGGTTCATCAGAATAGCAACAAGCTTCATGATCACTTCATTCAGGTCACTGAAAAATGACGCAATACGTTCACCTGGTTTACCCGCTGCGCTTATCGCAATACCGAACAGAACGGCAAACACGATAACCTGCAGAGTCTTACCTTCAGCCATTGCGCTGATAGGGTTGGTCGGGAACATACTAATGAACACCTGACCCAAAGATGGTGCTTCAGCTGATTTGAATGAACCTACTGCGGTAAGATCCGCACCAGCGCCCGGCTGGAACACTGCGCCCATTGTCAGAGCTAGTGTGATAGCTACAGCTGTGGTTGCAATGTATAAAGCAAGTGTTTTACCACCCATTCGACCTAAAGTTGATAGGTCTTTAAGAGAGCTGGTACCACAAACCAGTGAGACAAACACCAGCGGTACTACCAGCATTTTCAAGCTAGCGACAAAGATCTGGCCACCAACTTCAAATAATCCATTAACAATGTAAGCATCGACAAATCCGTTGTCGGCAAAAAGTGTGCGAATTGCAAATCCTGTCAAGATACCCGCTACCATACCAAAAATTACTCGGCTGGTTAGCGACATCGGTTTCTTGGTATTCATGAGAACACTCCTTATAGTTATGCACTTTGAGTTCACTTCAAAGTGGCGAGCAGGGTAGCAGTGGAGTAAAAAAATGAGAAAGGAAAACCTTATGGATAATTGCTGGGTGTGATGTAGATCACGCAGGTAGTTGGTGTTTGTAACCGTAAATTAACTGATTGCTTTATTTTTTATCTGTTATTTAACATTTTCACCGAACTTAACGCTGTTGCAAACCTTTTGTTACATTCTGGGTGTAAGTGCATATTGCGGCAGATAAGTGTACTTTGAGTACTTTATGTAGCGCACATGAAGCCATACAACACTAGCTCTACGGCAATAGGGGCGCTTTAAATGAAGTAAAGCCCCCCGCTAAACGTAGCGGGGGCTTCGAGTTATTTTAGGTTACGTCCTATTCATTTGTATAAGAATAATTGTAGTATCCATATGCGTTGGATGCTTTCTTCTCAATGGCGTTGAGTAGGACACCTTTAACTTCAACCCCCGCTTGTTCGAAGCGGTTATGGGCAATGTTGATTTCCTTCAATGTAGTTTGCTCGAATCGAGTCACCATTAAGGTTGTGCCGGCTATCGCTCCCACAATTGTTGGATCAGTAACGGCAAGAACTGGTGGTGTATCGATTATGACTAAATCATACTCAGCAGAGACTTTATCAACAAAGTTCTTGAATCTAGGATGCATAAGCAGCTCTGATGGGTTTGGTGGTACCTGACCTCGAGTGACCACATCTAAATTTTCTATACTGGTTGTTTTGATCGCATCACTGGACGAGATCTTGCCGCTGAGAAGTTCAGAAAGACCATTGTCCCAACGTAACCCCAGACTTTTCTGTAGATAGCCTTTACGCATATCTGCATCAACAAGCAGTACCTTTTGGCCCGTTTTAGCGGCCACAGCTGCGAAGTTTGTAGAAACAAAACTCTTGCCCAGTGATGGGGCGGGGCCTGATATCATCAGGACGTTATTTTTCGCTTCCATCATTGCAAAATGTAAACTGGTTCGTAGCCCGCGAAGAGCCTCGATAGATAAATCTGCAGGGTTTGCCTCAGCGAGAAGTAATGGCTTATCGTTGGCACCTTTAATGCGGTTCAACTTTTTCGTGAATTCCAGCTGCTCTGCGGACTGCGGCACGCTAGCGTAAACAGGCAGACCAAGTTGCTCAATTTCTTCTGCGGATGTGACGCCGCGATGGAAAGCCGAACGGATCAAGACAAGTGCAACCGACACCATTCCTCCTAAAAGGGTTGCGAGAACCACGATGAAAGACTTCTTGGGTTTGACTGCTGCAGAGTAAGACTGTGCGCTGTCAATAATACGGACGTTACCAACAGTTCCTGCTTTGATGATGTTCAGCTCCTGCACCTTATTTAAAAGCTGAATATAGATTTGTTGGTTTACTTCTACATCACGAGTCATACGTAGTACTTCTCGTTGAGTTTTAGGCAGTTTTTGAACTTGTTTGTTTAACCGCTCTTTTTCTAGGAGCAGGGTTTTACGCTTATCCAGTAAAGATTTGTAGGCTGGGTGGTCTTGAGTAAACTTTTGGCTAACTTCACTCTCTTTAAAGGCAAGTTCGTTAAGCTGAGCTTCCAATGCGACCATTACTTTAAGCGTCGATTGAGCTTCTAAGTTTAGGTCGATAGATTCGTTCTCTTGCCTAAAGTGATTTAGGACATCTTCGGAGCCATTTAGTTTTTCTTTTATTTCAGGCAGGTGGCTCTTCAAAAATGTCAGGCTTTTCTCAGCTTCAGCAGAGTTTCTTTTTACATTCTGTAAAAAATAGCTTTGAACCACACTGTTTAAGATGGCTTGGTTTCGCTCAGGGTATTCACCTTCGATACTGAGTAAAACTATACCAGTTTGGCTACCTTTCTCTGAGATGGAAAGTTGCGACTCCAATCTATCAATGGCATCAAGTCTGCTTATCTTATTGAGTGTAAAGCTATCGTCATTGCCTGAAATGAGTTCAGAGACTTTGATACGATAACCGTTCATTTCAATCAGCTCACCTGTGCTACCAGAGAGAACAATTTTATCTTCAACAGTAAGCGCAAATTGACCTTTTTCGGAGTCGGTCGTGATGAGCTTGTGTGATACCCCTCTAGCTGTACGCGGTATCTCGAAAGTATCAACAGAAATATAGTTTTCGCTGTTGTTGATACGAGCAAGGCCTTTACCAACCAAAGGGAAGTAATCAGGTGAGGCAAGGGTTGTTAAGTTGAACTCATCGACGGTGTCTCCCAAGATCATCCGCGATTTCAGAATCTCAATTTCAGTAGTTGTCGAAGATTCTGCCGCGAATAGCTCTCCCATATCACCAACAATCGATGAGACGCCACCGGAGCTTTTTTTCTCGATTTGAATCAGAGCATCGGCTTTGTAAATAGGAGTAGATAGTAAGGCGAAGGCAATGCCGAAAACTGAAAAAAATAGTGTGACACCAATGATGAACCATTTGGCATCAATCATGATGCCAAACAGTTTGCTTAGGTCTATCTCATCTTCAGCAGGTTGCGTAGATTGAATGATTTGGTTAGCCATTATTTTATATTGCCAATTGTTAATCGTTAGAGCTTGTTAGCCCATGACTGAGCTGCCTCTTTTATCAGGCTGTATGAGTGCTCGAAAGCTTCTCGGCTTTGTCGGTAAGGATCAGGAATGCTATTTGAGTTAAGCCAGTGTCCAAAGAGCATGGTTTTGCCTCTTGCTTCAGGCGCAATTTGGGTAAGGGCTTCAATGTGTCCTTGCTCCATAACCAGGATGAGGTCATGTTGCATACACATTTCAGGGGTAAGTTGTTGTGCTTGGTGTCCTTCCAAGCTGATTCCATTTTCAAGCGCAACGGTCGTCGCAGTTGCGTCAGCCGCTTTTCCAGTTAGCTTGCTTTTGTCGACAGCCAGCCCTGCTGAGGTAATTGTTTTATTGGGCAATAAACTTTGTAGCAACTTTGCACCGCTAGGTGAACGACAGATATTGCCAACACAGACAACAAGAATATTAGAAAACATTATAGTATAGTGTTCCTTACCAATAACGAATATTAAGAAAAAAGAGACTCTCGCTGATTGATACCTTTACTTTAATGAGCCTCTTAAATAAACAGGGATTACGGCCAATTCCTGACGCGTAGCATGCCTTCGGTTAATTCATTGAAACCAGAAATTGTCGGTACTAATTGCGCTATCACACGGTTCCAGCGGCTGATTGGCGCGGTAGTGACGTAGACTATGTCATACGGATTTAACTCAAATTCAGTACCAATGACTAATGCCGAAGCGTCTGATATATCAAGCTGGTAAATATTGGCTAGTTCTTCCTCAATAGAAGACTTTCTAATTACGAATACACCTGTAGCGTCAGCTGAAAGTTGATTAATGCCTCCGACGCTGCTTAATGCTTCTGTTAAAGTCATGCCCGCCCGGTCTATTTTGAGCAGTTTGGGATCGTTCACTTCTCCCAAAACAAACACTTTCTGGGCGTCATTACGTGGCACATGAACAATATCACCAGGCTCTAACAAACGGTTTTGAGTTAAGTCTCCCTGCTGCATTAATGCATAAAGGGAAACGTATTCGACGTATCCGTTGCGTGTCAGTGTGGCGTTGCGCCAGTCAGCGTTTTCCGCAAGGCCTCCAGCGTTATTGATCGCGTCTAGCAGAGTTAGAGGAATATTGCTGATGGCTTGCTGACCAGGCCGGCTAACTTCACCGGTAATGTAAGACTTTTTAGAACGAAATGCCGCAACACTCACATCCACTTGTGGGCTTTCTATATATTTCGTTAGTCGCTTCGAAATCTCAGTACGAATTTGACGAACATTTTTCCCAGCAACCTCTACGATACCGATGTATGGATAAAATATGGTGCCATCGGCGTGAACCCAGTTGCCCGCTTCTTCGGAGCTACGGTAAGAGCCTGCAGGGATTGTTAACTCTGGGTGATCCCAGATAGTTATATTAAGGATGTCGCCGGGGCCGACTTCGTACTCATAAGCGGCAAGCCTGCGATCCAACTCTGGATTTGATTTTGTTGGACTTTCAAAGGATTTCAGTTCAGAGACACGTTCGAGAGTCAATGGATAAACAGTGAAGTCTTTTTGAGTGGTATCATTTTGTACCGAAGTAATGCTTTTATTGCTCAGCGGAAGATGGCTTCCGGGAAGAGTACAGCCAGTTACAACGAGAGACGATATAACAACACTAGCTAACTTAAGTTGATTAAATAGCATGGCATCCATTTTCCAAACGTAAAAATTATCAACATGATGGCGTTAAAACTGACAGAAGGTTTTAGGCCTATCAACGCTACTACTTGTATATTTATGGTTATATTAATGGACTCAAGATCACATTTTCGGAGCGTACTTTAAAGAATATTGATGAAAGGGGCAATAGAGTGCTTGGTCAGGAAAGTTGTTAGGAAATTTCAATGCTTTGTTCTTAATTTATTGTTTTTATTGTTAATTGTATCGTTAGTTACGAAGGGTAAGCCGACTGGTAAGGTGACTGGAAGGGAAATTCGTTTCATTTGTGTGATGGAAAACACATTTTTTTGTAATATTTTTGTCAATTATTATTTTTTGAGTCGGAAGCTGTCCGAAATTATCTTGTCAGAGCACGTCAACTAAATGCGGTTTCTTCAGTGGAGCATTTCGCCAATATTGCTAAAAGTCCCTCGCTAGCAAGAGACTTTCAAAATGCAGAGCACGGTGACTAGCGCTTTGCCAGCCCTTTTTTATTCAGATACGGCAAAATATGCGGGCGCGATTCCCCGGCAAGCTTCGTCGTGACTTCTTGTGACCAGGTACTTTGTTTCTGGTTACTTGAACGGCTAGCGTAGTAATCGTGCATGGTTTGATCGTAAGTATCGATATCTGCCACATTTAAAGGCTGGTACTGATTTTCGTGTACGATCACTTTCGCTGGTAGACGGGGTTTAATTTCCGGGCTTTGCTCCGGATGACCCAGACACATACCAAACAAAATGGCAGTATTTTTCGGTAATCCGAGCAACTCATCAACTTGCTGAGCATTGTTTCTCAAACCACCAATGTAGACGCCACCGAGCCCCATTGATTCGGCCGCCAACAAACAGTTTTGCGCCATGATACCGGAATCTACCGCACCAATAAGCGTCAGCTCTGTGAAATCTGCTTGTATGTTTGGGTTTATTGTTGCGTGACGCTGATAATCAATACAGAACACTAAAAATTCTGCAGCACTTGCAACGTAAGCTTGGTTACCAGCGTATTGAGCAAGTTGTGCACGCTTTTCAGGGTCAGTAACTCGGATAATAGAGACCACTTGCAACATACTAGAAGAGGAGGCGGCCAGGCCTGCCTGAATAATGGTATCGAGTTGTTCTTTTGCTATTGGTTGTGAGCTGAATTTTCGAATCGAGCGGTGACTTAATATCGTTTCAATGGTGTTGTTCATGATGAATTAACATCCTTTGTTATTGTTCAGTCTTACCTTATCGGCATTTATTTATTGGGTAAACTGTTACGCGAGAAAAAGTGTGCCTTAGCGCATAAGTTTGTGTCTGGGATAGCAGGTACAAAGCATCCCCAGAATTGACGATATATACTGATATAAAATCAATAAATTACATGCGATGCAAATATGAAGGAATTGATCGTTCACACGGTAACGGTGTTTATGGGCTTTTTCGCCATCATGAACCCGCTAGCGAACATCCCGATATTTTTAAGCTTAACGGCAGATGAAGATAAAGAGACGGTTCGTTCTATAGCGCTGCGCTCGGTATTTATTGCTTTTATTATTGTTGCTCTGTTTTCCATTGCGGGCAAATTGATATTCGATTTGTTCGGTATCACGCTTTATGCGCTGCGTATTACTGGCGGGATACTGGTCTTCCTTATTGGCTATAACATGCTTCAGGGGGATACGACCCATCAAAAAACCAAAGAAAAAGCATACTCACCGGCGCAGCAGCAGGCGGCTTTAAGCATAGCTGTATCACCGCTGGCGACCCCGATTTTGGCCGGGCCTGGCACTATTGCAACCGCAATGAACTTTGCTACGGCAGGAGGCTTTGATCAGACCATCATAACTATTATCTCGTTTGCTGTGCTGTGTATTATCACGTACATCCTGTTTCTGTTTGGCGATAAATTAGTTAAAGCCGTTGGCCCTAGCGCTCTCAATGTTGTGACCAAAATGATGGGTCTGATATTAGCTGTGATCGGTACCCAAATGCTGATTGATGGCGCTGCGGAAGCCTATAAGAGCGTTTTCTCATAATCGTCTATTATTTATTTGGATTGGGTATAGGAATCACCTATCTAAATAATAAGAATAACCGATTGTTTCTGCTGCTTTAATTTCAATATTATTTTGAAGATAAAGTATTGGGGAGGAAACATGGTCAAAAAAGCAATTGTTGTTGAAGGTGGCGCGATGCGCGGCGTCTTTGCTAGCGGAGTATTGGACGCATTCATGGAGCAAAATTACAAACCATTCGATTTTGCTATCGGTGTGTCAGCTGGCGCATCAAATTTGATTGGCTACCTAACCGATTACCCGCATCGCAGTATTAACATCATCACCAAGCTAGCGACCTGCAAACGCTTTTTCGACCCGACTCGTTTTATTAAAGGTGGCGATCTGATTGATGTAAAATGGCTCTTTGAAGAGTCTAATCGCTTGTATCCTGTCAATGAAAAAAAAACTGTTTGAAGGGATTCCTTTCTTCGCGACCACGACCAATGTAGATACGGGTAAAGCTGATTATTACCGCGTGAACCGCGCTAATTTCCATCAGGCACTTGAAGCAACTACTGCTTTACCAATCGCGTACAAACATACCCCATGTTTTTCTGGCGGCTGCTATACCGATGGTGGCGTCGCAGATTCCATCCCGGTAAGAGAAGCTTACCGCCGAGGTGCGCGAGATATTACGGTTGTGTTGTCACATCCGCTGAATTATTCGAAGAAGCCAGTTAAAACTACGTGGCTGACTAAAAAGCTGTTTGCTGATCATCCCAAAATGGTCGAAGCCATGCTGCGCCGGTCTGAAAACTACAATGAGTCTTTAGAATTTATTCGCAACCCGCCAGAAGATGCACGTATCCGCGTTATTGCACCGCCGGAGAACTTCCACGTTCAGCGTTTATCAATGCGTCAGTCGGTACTGCTTGAAGGATATGAAATGGGGCTTAACGAGGGAAGAACGCACCTGAAAAATCTCGCTGGCGTTCATGGACTGGACAGAGAGAACTGTCACTTCTGTGTCTAGAACCTTTTTAGAACTGATAATGCTTTATTACTTATTTAAAGTTAGACAGCGTGTGCGTTAGTAGAGAATGAGTTAGCCTTGAGAAGGCGAGCCACATTAATGGCTCGCTTAGAATACTTAATCTGAGGTCAGTCTACTTAGACTTGTTTGCGCTGTGCTTCTTTTTGGGCAATCTTTGCAGCTCGACGTTGTTCACGCTGTTTCGCACTTTCACCACCAACGTGCTGTTCACCACGCTGTTCTGCTAATTCAATCTGCTTTTCACGCTCACGGAAGCGGGTGATTTGCTCTTCTGAATGAGTACCGTGACATTTAGGGCAGCTTACGCCTTGCTCATAAAGTTCTGACTGTTTGTCTTCTTCTGTGATTGGCAGGCGACAAGCGTTACACAAGTCGTAGTCTGCTTTTTCCAACTGGTGGTTTACCGCTACACGGCCGTCAAATACATAGCAATCACCTTCCCACAAACTCTCTTCTTGTGGTACTTCTTCCAGATACTTCAAGATACCGCCTTCAAGGTGATAGACCTCATCAAAGCCTTGTTCTTTCATGTAAGCAGTCGACTTTTCACAGCGGATACCACCGGTACAGAACATCGCTACTTTCTTGTGTTTTCCCGGATCCATGTTCTCTTTTACATAGTCTGGAAACTCACGGAATGTATCAGTTTGCGGGTTTACTGCGCCTTTAAACGTGCCGATCTCAATTTCGTAATCATTACGTGTATCGACGACAAATACTTCCGGATCAGCAATCAGGTCGTTCCAGTCTTTTGGTTTAACGTAAGTACCCACTACGTGGCGAGGATCGATACCTTCTACGCCCAAAGTTACAATCTCTTTTTTGAGCTTCACTTTCGTGCGGTTGAACGGTTGAGTCTCTGCAAATGATTCTTTGTAAACGGTGCCAGCAAGACGCGGCTCTTTGTTTAGCCACGCAAGCAACGTATCAATACCAGCGCGCTTAGCAGCAACGGTGCCGTTAATACCTTCATTAGCCAGCAGTAGTGTGCCGCGAATTTGGTTGTTTTCCATCAGCTCAAGCAATGGTTCACGTAGTTCTTTATAGTTACCGAGTTCCACAAACTTGTACAGCGCGCAGACAACATACTGACTCATGAGATTTCCTTCATTAAAACAGGTGGTCGATGACCTTTAAATTTTAGCGGCCAAAATTATACCTGAGTAATTTAGTCGGAAATACGGGTAATCTTTGTGGGTATTGGTAGGAGTGGACTTGGGGAGCAGATTATTGCTTCTATAAACCTATAAGGACAAAGCGTATTTACTGTTGGAAGGTATGAGAGGGATGGTATGAAATATTAATCTAGTGGCGGTAGCTGATTAGCGGCCAGTAGGATAGATAGGGCACACATACTAATTAACCTCACAGGTAGACTAAAAGTAAGAATGTGCCCTGGTATAAATGTTCAGATCAATATTTACTCAATGCTGATGCTTACGCCCATACCTTCAAGCAAGGTCGCTTTCAGTGATTCGTGGAAGCGTAGAGTGTCCTGGCTTCTCACACGTACTTCTAGAGACTCTGATTGTGATTCCAGAGCCAATATGCAATCACTATTGGCGTAGAATGCACTGAACAAAGTCTTATCTAAGTGCTCAACCGAAAATGAATCCGGAGAAAAGACAGCTTCAACAGTTGATGTTACTTTGCCTTCTCTCACCATGATATTGAGATCTTCAATCTTTCCGTTAGATAGAGATGCATGGGTAACATCACCGCCAGCAAAGTTGGCAATAGCTAGCGGCTGTTGCAGATCGTGGCTGTACGTCTTAGCACCGTTTCGATGAGTCAACAGCATTCCGTTACCTTGCAGTAAAACAAGGGTACGGTGCAGTCCGCTGAAATCAGAAAAAACACCGTCTTCTACTACCGCAGCCTGGCTCACCCGGTACTGCACTTCATCTTTTTCACGATGTACGGCAATTTCTAACGTTTCACCTAACCCGTTCTTCCACGGCATGCGCAGATAATCAGATTGAGGGATGATGCTGTATAAGTCGGTGTGATTAAGCATCGTAAATCACCTTCTTAATCACCTGGGCAAACTCGCTTCGGCTAACTAACTCCAGCTCATGACGGCCGTCTTCGATCACTTGCTTACCTGCAACAAATACGTCTTTAACTACGTTTTCGCTACATGCAAATAGCCAGCGGTTCAGCATATCTTTGGATTCGCTTGCGCCAATAAATGGATGCGTGTCGTCAAGCGTCATAAAGTCCGCACGGCTGCCGACAGACAAGCCAAGCTCAACGTCACAAGATTGATTACCACCAATTAGTGCCTGCTTAAACAGGTTGTCACCGATGCTGACTTGCTCCTCACGGTATAGACGGTTGCGTTGCTGATCGCGTAAGCGTTGCCCGTATTCCAGAATACGCAGCTCTTCAACGATTGACAGGCTAACGTGGCTGTCAGAACCAATACTCCAGCGACCACCTAAACGTTCAAACTCAACACCTGGGAAAATGCCATCACCTAAGTTAGCTTCTGTGGTAGGACACAAGCCCACAACCGCGCCACTGTGTGCAATAGCTTTAAGTTCGTAATCATTTAAATGTGTAGCATGGATTAAATTCCAGCGCTTATTCAAGCCGATATTGTCGTGTAACCACTCAACCGGGCGTTGACCGCTCCAGGCGATACTGTCGTTGACTTCTTTCTGTTGTTCAGAGATATGAATGTGCACAACACGCTGTTTGTTCAGTTCACCCAACACTTCATTAATTTGCTGCTCGGTAACCGCACGCAATGAGTGGAAGCAGATTCCAAGGTTATGCAGTTTAGACCCCGTTAAAGCCTGCTCACACTGGTGTTGCAGATCCAAGTACGATTGAGAAGAGTTGATAAAACGTGCCTGACCTTCATTTGGTGCCTGTGCGCCAAAACCAGAGTGAGAGTAAAGAACAGGAAGCAGGGTTAAGCCGATACCAGAGCGATCAGCGGCATTAATTAACTGATGGGACATTTCGGCACGATTTGCGTATTGCTTACCTGCCACATCGTGGTGAAGATAATGAAACTCACCCACTTGAGTGTAGCCGGCTTTGAGCATGTCGATATAAAGCTGAGTAGCAATTACATTTGCCTGTTCCGGAGACAGCTTCTGTACAATTTTGTACATCAGATCACGCCAGCTCCAAAAACTATCGTTCGGGTTCAAACACACTTCAGCCATGCCAGCCATGACTCGCTGGAATGCATGCGAGTGGACGTTAGCGATCGTCGGCAACACTGGCCCAGATAACTTTACTGCATTAGTTGGTGCTTCAGAATCTGATTCGATACGAGTAAAAACGCCATCTGTTACTTCGAACAAGACGTTATTTTGCCAATCCTGATTAAGCCAAGCTTTTTCAGCAAAAAAATACTGTGGTGTTTGAGTCCCTGTCATAGTGGATTCCTGGTTCTAGATAGTGATGAACATATAGTTTGCGAGCCAGTTTAATTGAGCTTTATATGTATATACAAGTTATATTTTTGAAGTTATTTTTATACAAAATATAGGGTAATTATTGCGAAAAAATTTGAAGCGTAAGGCTTGTTTTAGACACTTCACGCTTGCAACAAAGGTATATGATAGATACATTAGTAAATGTATATACATTTGTTTTTAAGATAACGGAGTGTCTGCAAATGACTCAACCTAATACAGTGCCATCACCTTTCGAATTTCATCAGGGAAACGTACCACTGCTAGTGAGCATGCCTCACTCAGGCTTAAATTTAACGCCAGAGGTTGAGGAAGGACTGACAGACGCTGCGCGTAAACTTCCGGACACGGATTGGTTTATTCCTGAGCTTTATGAATGTGTGAAGGAGCTTGGTGTAAGCGTAATTTCTGCCAACTACTCCCGCTATGTCGTCGACCTTAACCGTCCTAGTGATGACAAGCCATTATACGCGACCAAAACCACCGGTTTATTCCCGGAAATCTTATTCGACTCCACGCCTGTCTTTATTGAAGGTAAAGCACCGACAGAAGCGGATCATGACCGCTATATCCAGCAAATCTGGCAGCCTTACCACTCAACGATTGAACAAGAGCTTGCGCGTTTAAAAGAGATTCACGGTTATGCCATTCTGTTTGATGCACACAGCATAGCCGCACAGGTTCCGATGTTGTTTGACGGTACGTTACCTGAATTTAACTGGGGTACAAATCAGGGCGAATCTTGTAGCTCTGCGATTGTCGATGCGGTAATGGATGCATTATTCGATAGCTACAATCAGGTGCTTAACGGCCGTTTTAAAGGTGGCTTTATTACGCGCGGTTTTGGTAAGCCGAGCGAAAATATTCATGCTATTCAGCTGGAGTTGTCTCAGGCGACTTATCTGAACGATGACGCACTTACTCAAGGGCGCTATGAACTGGATGCAGAAAAATCAGCGGCGGTTAAGTCTCAACTTAAAGCCATTTTAAGTGCGATCCTCAATACCAAAATATAAATAACCTGAGCTCGGGTTTATGTAAAGACGAGCCAAAGTGCTCGTCGAATTTAGCAAGGAATGTATCAATTCACCTACCTAATACATTGGTGACTTGAACGGCTAGACACAAATTACTTGAAGTGGCTTCGGTAGCCTATTGATTAGCCTTTATTCGTTTTATAAACAGAGGCTTATTAATGTATTCGCATCGATGCTGCTTTGGGGGAATGGGTATAACTAAGGAAGGTTTTAAATGGAAACAACTCAAGCTATTCTCACCAGACCGGTTTGGGCATCAGTACTCAGGCTGGTGCTTTTTAGTCTTATCGGTATCATCTTTTTCTTTGTTCCTGTCGAAATTAATTCAAAGTCGACAATACCGCTGGATCATATGGTTTCTTGGCTGCGAGCCTCGTTTCCAAAAGGCGTAGAAATATACGCAGTATTGATGATTGTCGCTGGTGGACTCTATCCTTTTATCTCAGGTAGCTGGAACTCCAGCCTCACCCAAAAGATCCTTTCCGTATTAAAAGTGATTGGTGTTATCACTGCATTAATGGCTTTCTTTACCGTTGGGCCTGAATTGCTTTTCGAGAAAGACATGTTGCCGTTTCTATTCGGCAAACTAGTTGTACCCGTTGGACTTATTGTTCCTGTTGGTGCGATTTTTCTGGCATTTTTAATCGGCTTTGGCCTTTTGGAGCTGGTTGGCGTCTTACTTCAGCCGGTCATGAGACCTATTTTTAAAACGCCGGGTAAGTCCGCAATTGATGCGGTTGCCTCTTTTGTCGGCAGTTACTCTATCGGTCTGCTGATCACAAACCGCGTGTACAAGTCGGGTCAGTACTCAGCTAAAGAAGCCGCGATCATTGCGACAGGCTTTTCTACTGTGTCTGCGACATTCATGGTCATTGTGGCGAAAACTTTGGGTTTGATGGATATCTGGAACCTGTTTTTCTGGAGTACATTAGCCCTTACTTTTGTTGTCACTGCAATCACTGTCCGACTACGTCCGCTAAGCCGTTTAGATGATACAAAACCTGTAGCAGACGAAACGGACAGCGATTTGCCACGTATTAAGCAAGCGGTAAATGAAGGGCTGCAAATTGCAGATAAATCAGAGCCAATCATCAGCAGCATTATTAAAAACCTTAAGGAAGGCCTGTTGATGGCGATGAGCATCCTGCCATCGATCATGTCGGTAGGTTTGATTGGCCTGCTTTTAGCAAAGTACACACCAGTTTTTGAATGGTTAGGCTTTGTATTCTACCCATTTGCATGGTTAGCACAGATGCCGGATCCTATGCTGGTATCTAAAGCGGCAGCAACAGGGCTTGCAGAGATGTTCTTACCTGCGCTTATCGCAGCAAAGAGTGACTTTATCACCCGTTTTGTGATTGGCCAGATTTCGATCTCCTCAATCTTATTCTTCTCTGCTTCCATTCCTTGTATTTTATCTACTGAGATTCCGATTTCCGTTAAACAAATCCTTGTGGTGTGGTTCCAGCGTACAGTTATCACATTACTGCTAAGCTCGCCTCTCGCCTTTGCAATCCAGAATTTTGCTCTAAGTTAATTGCGAGAAACTGCTGTAAATAAAAATCCCCGCAGAAGCTTCTGCGGGGATTTTTTGTTTGGGCTGTTACGCTTTTAGGCTAGAGTCTTGGATTATCCTGAGATCAAGTTAACTACACCAATGTGGCTGCTGTCTGATTACCCATAGCGATTAAGGTATCTAGAATACGTTCACCGTCTGCGCGCAGACCATTGTGCTCATATTCGTTGGTGATCCACGCCTTTGAGTTAGGCATCATGGACAGCGTTTCCCGGCTGATGTCCATTTCCACAAACATGTCGTCGGCATATACCGCGCAACTTACAGGTACTTTATTCTTTTTCAGCTGACTTTCGTCATAAAGTGGTGACCAGTCGTCTTTTCTTGCCAGCAGCTCCGCTGCTTCTTTCAGTGGTTTCAGGTTTACGTATTGATCGAACATCCACGGGAAGACCATTTCTCCTGTAAAGTAGAATGATTTTCCTTTTTCATAGTTAAATGCTTTATGCGACTGATGCACACGATGTGCGCTCCAGTCAGAAGCGAAACCCTGGCAGTAAATCGACTCGTGTAAAATGGCGTAGATCGGATTGGTCTGGAAGTTTTGCTGAGCCAACATGTCACTCAAAAATTCGTAACGCAGCTGAGGCTTTCCGTTTACCTCGATTAGTGCGCTTTCTAACCAGTAATAGGTTGGTAAGAAGGTATCGCTGACACCAAAGTTGATGCCAATTTGCTGGAACTGCTCAACCGTAAAACGCTGGCCGTTTGGCAGGTACTCTTCGTGTTCAAGAAGGTGATTTGCAATGTTCTGGCAAAGCTGCTGCGCTTTTGGAAACTGTTGGAAAAACGCTTGGTTTTTCTCCATTGTGCGTTTAAATGTCGCTTCATATACGTCATCGGGATGACGCGAGACAGAAGGTACACCACCGGTAATGTAACTTTGAAGCAGACTGTCAGGGAACATCGATAAATAGGTGAGAGAACAAAATCCGCCGAAGCTCTGGCCTAGAATTGACCACTTTTTAACGCCGAACTGCTGACGAATAAACTCGGCATCACGAACAATATTATCTGCTCGGAAATAACTCAGGTACTCAGCCTGCTCTTGCGGTGTCAGGTGAGCCAGTGTCTGGTGATTGATGACCGAGCTGTTTCCGGTGCCTCGCTGATCAAGCAACAAAACACGGTATTGCTGAAGTGCTCTTTTTATCCAGCCACTATTTCCGTTCGGCCGTGGCGACGGAAATCCGGGGCCGCCTTGTAGATACACTAACCAAGGTTTAGCGGAATCTTCTTCTCCCGCTAAACAAACTGAGCGGGCAAATACCTCGATTGTCCCTTTAATCTTGTTCTGGTAATCCAGAGGAACCGTGAAAGTGAAGGGGGTGTAGTGCAATCCGGCATCGATAAATGATTGAGCATTCATTGTTTTATTCTTAGTCCTTATTGGGTGTCGGCATGAAGCGCTGTCGTTGGTTACTTTACTTGGAATTTTGTCATTAACCAAGGCATACCTCGCTGCTAATCCCCTTTTGTAAAATCAGGGTAAGTTCAAGAAAATGAAACGATTAGCAACTGGTGCAATGGGGCTAGTGAGCTATGCTCAATAGAGTTGCTAGCAAGTGCAGGGCTTATTGTGGAGGATGTTGAATGAAAATGTCGCTGGCTCGATGGATTATCGTGACGTGTTTAATGAGCGTACCAGCTTTTGCCGTGGTTACACCAAATCCGCCTCAGCTACAGGCAAAAGGGTACGTGTTGATGGACTTTCAGTCTGGTGCAATCATTGCCGAAAAAAATGGCAGAGGTGAGTTAGCGCCTGCCAGTTTGACCAAGATAATGACAGCTTACGTCGTCGGCCAGGAAATCAATGCAGGTCGATTGGGTTGGGAAGATATTGTGACCGTCAGTGAAAATGCATGGTCAGAAAAATTCCCCGGTTCTTCAAAAATGTTCATTAAACCGAAAGACGAAATCAGCGTAGCGAACCTGATGCGTGGTGTGATCATTCAGTCGGGAAATGATGCCTGTGTCGCTCTGGCTGAACATGTTGCTGGCAGCGAGAGTGGCTTTGTTGCGTTGATGAACGGGTGGGCTGACAAGTTAGGAATGCAAGACTCTCGTTTTGTGAACTCACATGGCCTGGACAGCGAAGGTATTCAGACGTCTCCCCTTGATATGGCTAAGTTGATGCGGGCTCTTATTAATGATGTGCCTGATGTCTATGCACTTTATAGCGAAAGGGTGTTTACTTGGAACAATATTACCCAATACAACCGCAATAAATTACTGTGGGATAACGCCATAAATGTGGATGGCGGTAAAACGGGCTATACCAGTAATGCAGGTTATAGTCTGGTTAGTTCAGCGACAGAAGGAAAAATGCGTTTAGTTTCTGTTGTGATGGGTACTTCTAGTCAGCAAGCGCGAATAAGTCAGTCGAAAAATTTACTCAGTTACGGATTTCGTTTTTACGACACTAAGAAAGTTGCAACTCAGGGAGAGGTTGAATCTAAAGTTCGCGTCTGGAAAGGGAATGTTAATGAGATTGAAGCGAGCTTAGCATCAGATGCCTATCTGACATTACCTCGCTCCATGACCGCGGGGTTAGACAAAAGCGTTGAGTTCAATGAGCCTCTAATGGCACCTATTAATCAAGGTGATGAAATTGGAAAAATAGTATGGAAAAGTAACGACGAAATCGTGGCCAGCTATCCACTGGTCAGTAATCAGGCTGTAGAAGAAGCCTCTTGGTTTGGTCAGATCTGGGATACCATTGTGCTCTGGGTGAAGTCCTTTCTATAGCGGCACGTTTTAGAGTTGGCCTGAAAGCAGCCTGATTTTTATCGGGCTGTTTTTGTTCATTTTGCGCTTCTTTTCAATATGATTAGCCCGCAGCCTTGGTTTGAGTTAGATTAGCGGCAACAAGCGGTACAAACGTCATACCTTATATATAGTTGGATTGAAACCATGAGCAACGAGCAACCGAATAACCCACTGCACGGGTTGAGCCTTGAAAAAATTGTCACCCGTTTAGTTGAACACTTCGGGTGGAATGGAATGTACGAACGTGTTCGCGTAAATTGCTTTAAGAAAGATCCATCGATTAAATCCTCTCTGAAGTTTCTGCGTAAAACTCAGTGGGCAAGAGACAAAGTGGAAGCGCTGTACATAGAGACTTTTTGTTAAGTATCAACACTATACCCTAGCATCTTGAAGTTACTTGGGTATAAAGTATGATTCCCGAAAGCGACGCAAGCGCTGTCGGGAGTCTGTGAAACTAGAATTACTCTAAGTGGTGAGTGCTTCCTACTGTTGCTTCCAGCTCAAGTATTGATTTGCGTACATTGTCAGGAATTGCAGTCTTTTTATTATTCTTAAAATCAAACATCACGCCTGTAGCCGTCGCTACTGTCACCACTTTTCCCCATTTCTTGCTAAATACCTGATATTCCATCGTCATGCGGTCGCCCTGCATGTCGATAACTCGAGCTCCTATTAGCAGTGTGTCTGGGTAGGTTACTGGTAACTTATAGCGGCATTGGGTTTCACTCAGGACAGGGCTGATTTGCGAGGTTTGTAGGTCAACCAGCAAATTAATCGCTTCAAAATAATCCAGGCGAGCGGTCTCAAAGTAGCGGAAGTAGACCACGTTGTTGACATGTTGCAAGGCATCCATTTCCCCCCAGGCGACTCTGATCTCAGTAACTACAGGGAAGTCTTTTAATTGTGCGTCCATTTTCTTTGTTCCTTTTTTCATCAACGTTGCCATAAATTGCGAGGCTACTTATTTATCTGAGTATTTATTCTAGATCTAATGCGTCGAGATGTAATAAAATTGTTCTGTAAGTGTGAAATAAACTAGTTATCTATGTAAACTTTAAGCTTTACATAGTGAATTTGGAAGCGTAAGTTTATTTGAGATGAGCTAAAAGGGAGAGGTCTCATGACAGAACTGAAAAACTTCAATCTCGCTAAAATTGAGAAGCGAATAGATTGGACTAGCGATTTGTTCAGTTTAAGAGTGTCTGGCGCTCCGCTTTCTTTTAAGGCTGGTCAGTTTACTAAGCTCGCTTTACTCGATGATGACGGAAATCTGATCAGCCGTGCGTATTCCGTTGTTAATGCTCCGAGTGAGCAGTTTGATTGGCTAGAGTTCTTAATCGTTGCAGATAAGCAAGGCAGGCTGTCACCAAAATTACAAAAGCTGAAAAGTGGCGACGGGATCTATGTTGGAGAAACCGCTCACGGTGATTTGATACAGGATATTATCCCCAAACAAGCTCATGATCTCTGGCTGCTTTCTACCGGTACCGGTATTGGCCCTTTTCTTTCTTTGCTCGATGACATTAACGTGCTTCCACATAACGAAAAGATAGTGCTGGTTCATGGTGTTCGTTATGAAAAAGATTTGGTTTATAAATTCTTAATCGAGCATCTCGTCCAGCGTTATGAGGGGCGGTTAAAGTACGTGCCGATCATCAGCAGAGAATCGGTGGAAGGTAAACTACAAGGTCGAATTCCGGAGCTAATCGCCTCAGGCGAACTGGCAAGACATGTGGATGTACCGTTTTCGCCTTCTAAAAGCTTTGTGATGCTGTGTGGTAACCCGGAGATGATTAAAGATACATTGCCAGTACTGCAAGAGTGCGGCTTAGAGAAGTTTAGGAACCGTACGGGTGGTAACATCATCTACGAACGTTACTGGTAAGTCTGATACATCAAGTGACCGACAATGTCATTGTTTTCGAAGGTTATAAACGTATATAAAAGCCGCTATTACCGCGGGCTTTTTGTATTTCAGCAAATTAGGTTCGGTGAAGAAGATTTTATTGCTGGTTGATGTACGCTTTGAAGCGAGCCTTAGTTTCCGCATCGGCTTTTTGATACCAGAAGTGCAGCATTTCCTCTGCAGTGGAGTCAGAGTTTTTCTGCTTCATGTCTTCCGGAATTTCTGCAGGGAGCGTCATCGGTTGAACATATGCTCCTGCGACCGCGATTGCAGCTACACCACCGTCCCGGTTGTAATCTTCAACTTCGCGAACATAATCGCGACCTAGCTGCAAGCCTGGCTTAATAAGTTTATCTTGCTTAACGTTAAGCGCATTGCCGGATGCATCAACCAGTTTCCAGTCTAAGTTTTTGATTGAGTCTTCTGCATCATTTATGTTGCGGTATTTCGGAAGTTGGAATGTTAACTCAGAGTCTGCTGCTGAGAACCGGGCGACAATCGCATCACTTTCGACGCTCAAGCGATCGTTCCCTTGATTGAAGTAAGGAGAATAACGGAACACGATCTGGTTGACGCCGTCAGGTAGCGTGAACGTTTTTTCTGAAGCCAGGAAGCCACCAGATAGCTTCACTGTTTTCCCGTTTGCCGCTAAAACGGAAACGTCGTCAGGAACGCTGATGGTTACGTCAGCAAATGCGATGCTACTCATAGCCAAAGCGAGCGCGCAAGTTAAAGGCTTGATCAATTTCATTGTTTTTATCCTAAGCACTATCTATTAGTGAACATCGAGAGTGCAACGTTATGTGTTTGATTGCAACTGTCGAGTGTAATTAGTTTGAAAATTTCACATTAGTTTCATTCTCTAGATAAAAACAAACCGCTGCAATGCAACGGCTTGTGTTGGGGCTAAATCAGATGGCATCAAATTCCCGCGCCATGACCCGATTCATTCGGTTCATCTGAGCTTTCTGTTAGTTTTGCTATCTTCTGTTCTTGGTGTTCGCTGCTCAGCCACCATACAAACAACTCATACCAAATCGCCAGCACAACTGCACCAATAAACAGACCTACGATGCCGTAAACAAGCATCCCACCGATAGCACCCAGTAAAATCACCGGCATCGGTACATCGACTCCACGCCCCATAAGCATAGGTTTTAGTAAGTTTTCAGAAAGTGCACCAACAACAGCCCAAACGGTAAATAAGGTTGCAGTCGTGCTGTCTTGCGTCATGTACATATAAGCAATAACAGGCAGTACCGCGAGCAGTGCTGGTAGCTGGGCAATACACAAAATCATAAGGATCAGAGTAAGCAAACCAGCTGCCGGAATATCAAATACAAAGAAGCCGGCACCGATAAGCAGCGCTTGGATTGCAGCAACGCCGACCACACCAAGTAACACGCTCTTAATCGTTGCTGCGATTAATGTCGTCCAGCTTTTCGCATTGTCACCAGCAACGCGGATAGCAAGCGTAGTTAATCCTGATGCCAATGATTCTGAGTAAGTCATAAAACCAGCGGCGATCGCGAGAGACAAGATTGAGAGTAATACGCTGCCTAACGCTCCACCAACCATGCCGAGCAGAGAAGTTAATGTAGACTTAATCTGGGGCATAAAGGTTTGGATAGCTTGCTCGATGTTCGTCGCAAAGAGAGTCCAGACGCTGTAAAGCTTATCACCTACGATTGGCCAGTCAGCAACGGAAGCCTTCGGCCCCGGAATTTTAACCTCTCCGCTCTGTAATACTTCAAGCGCATGCGTTGCACCGTCAAAAATGGAACCTGACACCAAAATCAGTGGTACTACGAGTAGAGCAATACCAAGTAAAGCGATAGTAGTTGCAGCCAGGCCACGTCGGCCGCCATACATACGTTGTAGCTTCAGGGTTACCGGCATGAGTGCAACAGCGATGATTGCCCCCCAAATCACGGGAAGAATGAAAGGCCTGATAATGTCGTACGTAAACATGAACAACACAAAGACCAGGCCAATACGTATTGCTGATTCCACCATGTTGCTGATGAAAAGCTTACTGTCGTTTCTTTCCGATTGTTTATTCATTTTTATCTACCTGATTATCAATGTTAGAGCTGACGAGGCTCGAAACCACAATTGCCATATAAAACACACCTGTAATGGCCTCCAAATAAACGATGACCTGAGCCAACGGCGTCAGAGGGCTGATGTCCCCATAACCGAGCGTGGTTAGGGTAACGAAACTGAAATACGCGGCATTGGAGAAATTTTCTCCCCAAGAGATGGCTTCCATACCAGTGAAAGACTGTGGTGAAAACTCGAGCAAAATGAGGTAAGCGATGGCCCACATCAAACCAAGCAGTAAGAACAGGGCAACGGAACCAATCACTTTGTTACTGTTAATGTGGCCGGTAAATAAGATCTGTCTGGCAATTGATTTAAAGGTGCCAAAGAAAAACGCGAAAGTTAAAGCGAGTGTTACGACGTTCATTTCCTGTATATGAAATATCGCTTTTATCACAATGGCGAACACCCACACACCCGCAAGGGTATAGAGGAATCTCGACCAGGTCTTGTCGAATCGCAGACTGGCAAAGCAGACGATGAAAGTTATAATCGTAAATAATTGTAATATAAGCTCAATTGCAACTTCATCAATGGCCTTAGCCAAAGCGCCACCGATTAATAGAACGATGAGTGCTAAGGTGAGATAAAAGAAGTTGTTTTCTTCATTAATGTTTTTGAGTTTTATACCAATGCTCATGGTTTTTCTCTCATTTAGTGTTTATTCATTGTTTTCTGGGGAATCTTTCATCACCATAATGGATGCAGAAAGGCCGAACCGAAGATCAATACCTTCTGGCAGTTCCTGGATGGAAATACGAACTGGGATCCGCTGTGCCAAGCGAATCCACTGGAACACCGGGTTTACATTGGGCAACAGGTTGTAACCCACAGTGCCGTCGCTTGGTGCAATACCCCAACCAATAGAGTCGACTTTTGCATCAATCGGCGTGTCCGGATGCGACATTAAGGTGACACGTGCTTTACTGCCCGGTTCTATTTCCTGCAACTGGTTTTCACGGAAGAAGCCAAACACCCAGAAACTGTTTTTGTCGATAAGCGCCAGCAAAGGCTGATTGGCCACCGCTTGGGTGCCGTTGCGAATATCCAGGTTAGAAACAAACCCATCGACGGTTGCATAGACCTTGGTATAGCTGAGATTCAACTTGGCGGACTTTAACTGCTCTTCTGCTGATTTGATTTGCAGTAAAGATTCTTCATAAGTGATTTCACGACGGATAAGGTCTTTGTGCGATACCGCGCCCCGGTCTTTAGCCCGGATATCCTTTAAGCGGTCGTATTCGATTTTTTTACCACGGGAGCTGATGATGGATTTTTCCAGTCCCACTTCCGCCTGAGACAAGGCGACTTCGTAAGTTGTCGGATCGATTTCAAACAGTAAGTCGCCGGTTTTTACCTCCTGGTTGTCCTGTACTGCGACATTCACAATGGGGCCGGATACCCGAGGCGCAACTTTTATGACGTTGGCGCGTACCTGGCCGTCTCGTGTCCAGGGGTTGTTAAAATACTCTTCAAATTTTTGATAGCCGAGCCAAGCCGCGCCACCAAGAATGACAAGATTGAGTGCAATTACGATTAATTTTTTCATCTTGTTTGGCACCTAAAATTGAATATAAAAACTGTCGATGGCCACCACATATAAGATCATGATGGCGATAAAAGTCAGTGACGGGAAAGCGATAAAGCGTGACAAACGGGTCTTATTTAACAGGATCACCGTTATCCAGGTTGCCGTCACAGCAAGGATCAGCACCAGAAGTAAAGGGGAGAAATACACGTCACCCCAAGAGAGTTCATAAGGCATAATTATGGCTCCTCTCCATTGGATTCAGCGCTATCTGCTGCCTGTATTGGCAGTAGTGGCAACACGCGGTTGTCTTGATCAAGGTATCCGTTCCAGTCCGTACGTTCATTCATCTGTTTAGCGATGGTTTCTGACAGGAAAGGCTTACCAGTTTGTGCCTGCCAGCCGCCGCCAAGGGATTTGTAAAGTGCCACGACCTGATTTGCTACGTCGCCTTTGATAGAGGCGTAGCTATCTTCTGCCCGAGTCATTTTTTCGACTGAACTGAGCAGGCGTTCAAATGAGATTTGACCGTTCTCATATTGTGTCATCGAAATATTGAACGCACGAATCGAAGAGTTTACAGACTGCAAACGTAACGCTTTTTGTTGCGAATACAGGTCGTAGGCTTCTAAGGCATTGGTTACTTCATTTACCGCCTGGAGCACTTTCTTGTTGTAGTTGGTTAAGGTTTCCTGGAAGCTGGCATCTTCGAAGCGAATGTTATTCTTCACCCTTCCATACTGGAAAATGTTCCAGCTGAAGGCCGGGCCAATCACCATTGTGAGAGAATCACTGAAGCTAAAGCTGCTGCCATCCGGCACGGTACTGTCAATACCGATAGAACCGAACAGAGAAAAACTAGGGTACAGAGCCGCTTCTGCAACACCAATCTGTGCACTTTGAGCACGGGCTTGCATCTCAGAGACTTGCAGATCTGGCCGACGCATCACCAGATTTGCATCTATCTGGGTGCCTACTTGTGGCGGGTGAGGAACGATCGATTTTTCATCATTGCCGGATAATGCCGGCTTTCTTCCGCTTGATTTAAATTGGGCTTCATAACTCGCGATGCGTTCAGGAAGGCCGTTGGATGAGAGGATGGAATCGATTTCTTGTGGCAAAACTCCGAGCAACAGAGCAATCGCTGTGCGCGACTGTTTCATTGCTATCTCAAGGCTTGGTTGAGCAGCTCTCGTGGTATAGAGCTGGTTTTGGGCTTGCTGGACATCAAGCTCTGTCACATTACCAGAGTCAAACTGAACCTGGGTGATGTGCACTACACGTTCCTGAATGGCGATGTTGCGTTCAGACAGTAATATGCGCTCCTGGAAGGTACGGTAATTGATGTAATTACGTACAACCTCCGAGGTGACGGTGACCATGATGTCGTGATAAGAGGCTATCGTTGCGTAGTAGCCCGCTTCAACCGACTCAATACCACGTGCGTACTTACCCCAGATATCCATTTCCCATGCTGCATCAAAAGAAAGTGCGGCGTTATTGAATCCCCGGTCGTTAATGTAAGCTCGCGCTAAATTACCAGACGCGGTTTGTACTTGCGGGTATTGCAAACCTGTAGCGACACCGACTAACGCGCGTGCCTGGACAATACGTAATCCTGCCGCTTCCAGATCTAGGTTTTGCTGGCTGGCCATATCAACCAGTTGATTCAGTGTCGGATCGTTAAACTGTCGCCACCATTGTTGTATCTGTTGTTCAGTCCGCTGCGTATCTGCTGCTGATGTTTGTTTCGACCAACTACTAGGCAGTGCGGATGGCTGCGGATGGACATAGTCAGGCCCCACAGTGGTACATGCACTGAGCCCGACCAGAGTAATGATGGCGAGGCTTGGTTTAGTTAATTTTTGAAGCATCATATCCCCACCTTTAAAACCGCTTCTGTTGTAAGTTTACCCAATCGATATCCTCGTAGGTTTTCTTGCACTCTTTCATTGCTTCGAATACGTTCCGTTTTAAATTTAGCAAGATATAAAAACCAGCAATCTCCGAATGCGCGTAGTCAGATAAATCCAGTTCACTAAAAAAATCTTCCAGTTTGTCTTCAAAGGATTGGTAATCCTGGCTGTATTGTTCAAAAACGAAGTCGAGTTCTTCTGTTATCTGATCGCGGGATAACGCTCCTGCCATCAAAGGTAGAATGGTGTCACGGTGTTTCTGGCGAAGTTCGTTTATCAGCGGGTTTGCCAGTAATTTCTTTTCAGCAACCATAAGGACGTTGATGTGGTTGCATAACACATCGCAAGATTTGCTGAATGCACTGATTGCTTCCGGCGCAGTCTGGTCAAAATACTTGTGGTTTATCTTCGACCCCCAGACTTTCATCTTTTTCGCTGACACGTTCAAAGTCACCAAGTGCAGAGCGCGTTTCAGTGATGTGAAAACAGAATCCGACTGTTTTTGATAGGTGGCAAACAGCTCTCTTGTATGCCGGAAATAGCGCTCTTTTATCGTCAAAAACAAGTGTTCTGGTCTGGAGTTGAACGGAAAGTAGTGTGAGAAAATGATCATGAAAACGACCATGTAGAACAGCGTCATGATCGTCATCATGATACCGAAGTGGTAGAACATTTGATTGTTCAACCCAAGTACAAACAGGCCGATCATATAAAAGATGGTGATTGGTCCGTTGAAAAGGTAAAAGCCGATAAAGGTATAGATGAAAATGAACAGACCTAACTCTATACCAAGATCCAGTTGCGGTAATATGAATACGTAAGACGGCACCGCAAATAAGAACCCAAAGGTAAACAGTACAAGCAACATGATTGGGTGTACCGGCAAGAAGGACAGCAAAGACATGAATATGGTCGAAAAGATGACAAACGAGTAGCCGCCTGGCGGATTAAAGTAGATCCATATCAGTCCGGCAACCCAGTAAGTAACAAAGGTTTTGACCGCTGTTTTAAAGTTCTCTGAATCCCACCATAGAAATTTGCCTTTAGGTTTTGGCAGCTCTATATCGAAAGAGACATTGTTGGTGACAGAATCAATACAGCTGATACTTTCAGCTAAACGTGAAAGGTTCTGATGCATTGATTCAAGCAGATACCCTAGTGTAATTACGGAGCCTTTAGTCAGGTGCGGCGCTGAATCTAATGATTCCTGGTCGTAATCGACCTTAAACTCTTTAGCGCGATAGACGTTTTCCCGGTTGTCCCAGATTTGTTGGCAGATCTGGAACAACTGCTCAACTTCCGCAATCGTCTCATCAAAGTTGCTGATGCATTTGCGATCGTCTTGCAGGTCAAAATGGCTGTGTACGGCAACGCTTAATTGCTGAGTGATCTGCTTACTCAGATGCACGGCTAAGCGCCACTCTTTGATATAAGCTGAAACGTCACTGCACTCCACACTAACTGTTGCGAACCGTTGTTCCAGACTATTTTGAGCGGCAAACATTTCCTCTGTCAGTTCATCGATAGTCAGCTGAGTTGCTTTGCTTTCAGGTTCCTCCGCTGAATCCGAGGTATTCATTTCTTGTTCTTGTTCTTGTCCTTGGTCTTGGTCTGTATGACTGTTTCCGGAAGCCTGTAAGATTGCGACAAACAGAGCTTGTTGAGTCTGATTTAACTTTTCAATGAGTTGCCTCAGGTTCTGCTCAGTTTTGACCGGGAACAGGAATGTGCCTACAAGCGTGTATACCACTACCCCAAATACCGTCATATAGGCACGATCGATACCATAAAGAAATGCACCTTCCGCATCACCGCCATTGGACATCATTAGCGTCATTACTCCGGTGAGCATAAGTAAAGTTGGGTCTTGTTGGTACGCATTACGGAAGTAGAAGATAAAGGACACGACAAGCGAAACGGACAGCATGTACAGAAAGCGATCTTGTGCGAATAGTCCGACCAACAGCAGACCAATAACCGCACCAGCTAAGGTGCCGAGAACCCGCAATGTTCCACTGGCCAAGGACTCGCGCCGGCTGCCTGTTGATGCAATAAGCATCACAGTAGTTGCTGCGGTAGATGCCTGTGGCCATCCCATAGCAAAGGGGATCAGGAAAGCCAAAGTGAGGCTAAGCGATACTTTTATAGCGAATTTAATTTTATCGTTCATAGTCAAAGTTTGCTCAGGCCGGAAATTGAAAATTGATAAATGTGTTATTAAAAAAGCATAAAATCAGTGTTTTATACTGAAAATATTCAGGGTGGCGGAATATAACGAGAGAAAAGAGGCGGTTTGTAAATCTATTGTCAAAATGAAATGCACATTAAGTAGTCAATCTGGCTGTAGCCCTTGCTACGACTAAGGGAATTGGAAAAATGCTCAAACAGCTACTTATGGTGGAGTCTCATTTATAAGACTTTTTCTGGCGCTTCCCGATCAAAGTTTCTTCAATTCTCTACTTCGCCAATGGTTGAGCTGGGTACTTTTTTCTTTGTCATTCATGACCCTACTTCTAAAAAGCATAGATGAAGAATGCGGATTTGAGATGAAAAGTTCTATCTTTATCGGGTTGTTTAGTTTTCGTCGGTGTTTAGAGAGCGGGCTAAAAACACCAGAGCAATACCACCTAAGATGACTGAACTGGTGAGAACAGAATGGAGTGACAAAGATTCACCGAGCAGAGTAGCTCCCAATACGAGGGCAATCACGGGAACCGATAGCTGGCTCACCGCAGCCTGGAGTAAAGACAACTTTTTTATCACGTGATACCACAACAGATAACCCAGACCTGAGGTGACGGCTCCCGATGTGACGGCAAGCACTATTCCTTCAAATGAAAGGGAGAGTGACGAAAGTAAAAATGGAGAGACGAGCAGACTAATCATAGAGGCGGCAATAAAGCCCCACGCGATCCCGCTGCTTGGAGTTGTTGCCTGCTTACCAAGCGCCGTAAAGAAAGCCCAGCAAACACCTGATGTCACCATGAGTGTTGCAGACCATATATCTGGGCGTGTTGCTGACGGGAGCATAAGCCAGGCGAAACCGAGAACAGAGACGGTTATGCCGACTATTTCTAAGGTTTTGAAGCGCTCTCCCTGCCACCAGTGCAATGTGAAAAGTGTCAGTTGTACAGCACCAAACAGAAGTAGCGCGCCGGTCCCTGCTGTCATGTTTATATAGGCATAGGAGAAAAGCATTGCGTAACCAAACAAGGTTAACCCTGCAAGAACGCTGAATCGGCTGGTCGGCTTTTCTGTTCTCCATGTTCCGGCTATTAAAAGAAAGACAATCAGTGTCGCCGCCCCCGAAATTAACCGGATGACTGTAAAGCTGCCTGCATCGCTATATCCTTCTGCCAATGCGAGACGGCACAAGATTGAATTAGCCGCAAAAGCAAGCATCACGACGACAGTCACCAAAAAAGTAAACATTCTCAATCCTTTGTATCAGAACATACGCTCAGTGTAGCGTTAATATTAAGTATCTATACCCAAATAACTTCAAGGTGCTAGGTTGAGCGAGAATGACTTGGTTCACAGGCGCGGCAACGATTTGAAGATCTAGTGGTTCTAAATCAAAAATCGTTAACAAAGGCTGTGAGCCAAGTCAACTCGCCCTTCGGGAGCATGTCACTGACACGATTTCAGCGTCAAATAGTTTGGAAAGAGCTCGCTATTCCGCTGCACTATTTTCCTTGAGCTCATGCCAGTGACAATGCTCTGAATCCTGCATCTTGAAGTCATTTGGGTATAACTAGTTAATTATGTACTTAGTTATAGCTGTACTCGCACATGCATTTAAGTAGGATAGTGCTACTAGAGCCAAAGTGACGAAGTTGGGATTCACGACAGTTGGCATTTTGCAGTTTATCTGAGCAGTAAAGGAATATTCATGGTTACGATAGAAAAATATACACCGGGTCGATATGAGCAAGTATGCAAGTTAAGTGTGCTTGAAGAACAATCGCAGTTTACGGTCGGTGACATTGCTGCAATGTTAGCAAGCTTGGATACTACGGAGTTGCCGCATTTAATTTTAGCGGACGATACCGTAGTGGGGTTTTTCCTATTCGATACCGGATACAATAATCGCTATGATTTTTGTCCCCCAAATAGCCTGGGCGTGAGAGCGTTGCTGGTGGACCACCGGTTTCAGGGGAAAGGGATAGCCAGGCAGGCCATCAGTCAGTTTGCACTGTTTGCTAGATCTCACTTTCCGGCATATCAGGCGCTTTATCTGACGGTGAACTGCCGTAATAACGCCGCTTACCAGTGTTACCTGAAATCGGGATTTGAGGATACAAACGAGCTGTATCTTGGTGGGCCGGTCGGCCCCCAGCACATCATGAAACAAATGCTCTGATATCAGTTAAGTGAGATTCTTAACTTATTGTTAGAAAATCAGAAAAAACTCATAGTCGGCATTTTCCTTCGTTTTATTGGGTTTTTTCCTACACACTAGCGCTGAAGTTTCTTGGTATCTTTTCAGAAGGCAGGAGCACCGGATGTCAGAGTGTTCTTTAACGTCAGGCTACTAAGAAAAAGAACGATAACGATGAATGATTTTGTTTTGCGATTAATGAAATGTGCTCGTGCATACGAAAGCTTTGTAGGTAGTAAACTTTTGAGTAAGCAGAGCATTAATAAGGATGAACTGACCAGGATTCGAAAAGAAGCAATATCAAAGTTTCCGGAGCTAAAAACAGAATATCGGGATCAGCGAGAAGAGACCGTTGAGTTTGAGCTGTTCAACAAAGTACTGCACAACACCATGCTAAAAGTGGGCTTTCGAATCCCGGATAGTCAGGTTGCCAGCTCCAGTTCGATTTATATCCGCAGATAATGAAATTAGCCTTCCGGAACTTAAGCATGATTTAAGGAAGGCTGTTTTACTCTCTGCGCTATCGTATGGATACGCTGGTTTGCTTGCGGCGACGAATCCAACCAAGCCAACCGCCGATTACTAAAAGGCTCGCGCCTAGTGCGCCGCCGCTATCACTATCGCCTTCGTCGACAATGGTTGTCTCTTCCACATTCTCTGAATCGCCTTCGCTGTGATAGCTTTCCGTTGCGGCTAAGCTGGCGTCATAACTGGTTACTACCCCGGTACTGGTATGTTGTTCAATCCAGGATGTGTAATTGAGTATTTCGGTAAATACACTTGGATAAGTGGCAGACTCGCAGACTGATGATCCATAACTGACGATACCAATTTGCTGATACACGCCTTCATCGTCGACATAGGTGAGAGGGCCACCGGAATCTCCGCCGCAAATTCCGCTATACACCCTGTTCTCAAAGCCAGTTGCACATAAGCTTTCCTGTGAGTGAAATCCGGAAACCATGGCTGCACATTCATAGTCCGACAATGGTTCCACTTCTGCCCAGCGTAAATAGTTTGGTACGGATGAGGTAGTGGTTGACGTTTTTCCTAATCCAAATATCTGATATACCGATACATCACTGTAGTCACCAAAGTCTTGCGGTAAAGTAATAGATTGAACGTTATCGGTTATAGGATAGGTGAGTTCAAGTAAAGCGAGATCATTTAGCCACAAGTCACTCTCATCATAGTCAGGGTGAATAATAATTCGGCTAACGTCTTTAAACTCGGATACGTAGACGTCATCCATGGTCGGATTCTTCACTAATACGCGTAAATCGTCCGTGGTCCAGCCGTCAGTAAACGTGTCGGACTGAACACAATGTGCTGCCGTCAGAATGAAACGATCATTCACAACACTGCCGCCACAAATATTGGCAAATTGATTCTCGCCAGTCTTATGCAGAATCAGACGCGCGAAAAATGGCAGTTGATTCAGGGTTGTGGTCTCGCCGCCAACGATGGCTGCGGATATATCTTGCTTGGAGATACTACTGTCTGTACTTGCAGAAGTGGCCACAGGAAACATGAGGAAAGCCCCGCTTAGCAAAACATAATTAAACCTCATAACGTCATCCTTGTTTTTATTGTGTTGTTGTATTTACTGTAGCTAAGACACCGACAAGCACAACATCGCCTGTGTTTAACGTCAATAACCATAGTGCAGTTGTGTGAATGTTGAAAAGTCGATTTGACGACGATTCGCACTGGCGCAAACCAAGCCGCTCGGTTTGCGAGTTATCTCCCAGCTATCAGCTCATATACTTTGTTAACTGTTTTTAGTTTATAACCATTCAATCTAAAGACTTTGGCCGGGTCTGTCAGTCAACCCATTTTCCCTGAAATACGCACCCGGAGGTCATTTGGGTATACAATACCGGAAAGATTGTGCCCCCGAGAGATATAATGATGAAATTTAAGGTTGATACTCACACACATACGTACGCCAGCGGTCATGCCTATAGTACGTTGATTGAAAATGCAAAGTCGGCAAAACAAAACGGGTTAGACATGTTTTGTACTACTGACCATGCAGAGTCGATGCCGGGAGCACCTCACTACTGGTTTTTCTCCAACCAAAAAATTCTGCCTCGTTTTCTCGAAGGTGTCGCGATTGTGCGTGGTGTTGAAGCTAACATTCTTAATACGGAAGGGGAAATTGATATCCCGGTATCAGTAGACCGTAACCTGGATTGGGTGATTGCCAGTTTTCACGAGCCTGTTTTTTCTCCCTCCAATAAGGAAACGCATACTGAAGCTCTTCTTAATGTGATTCAAAGCGGTCGCGTTGATGCGCTAGGGCACCTGGGAAACCCGAATTTTGATTTCGATTTTGAAGCGGTTTTACAGTGTGCGAAACAACATAACGTCGCGATTGAGATTAATAACACCACTCTGAAAGGAAACAGCCGTGTCGGTAGCGTTGATCGTTGCCATGAGATTGCTCAGATAGGTAAAGAGCAAGATGTGTTTTTTACTACGGGCAGTGACGCACATTTTTGCCACGACGTGGGTAATCTTGATTTGGTTGGAGAGCTAATGGACAGAGTCGGGATCAAGAGCGAAAAAGTCATCACCTCCTCGGTGGAGCAGTTTTTATCCTTCCTGGAGTTGCGCGGACGTGACTCTATTGCTGAGTATGACGAGATGCGCAAGGCATAAACTAGATTACATTTTGGGAATGCAGCATTAATGCGTTTCCAGTACACTGCGTGCTCAAATATCCGGTTATCCCGAGCGAAGGTTAACTGAGATAAGCAAAGCCGACATAGAATTCGGCATTATAAATGGAGAAGTGAAGATGTTACGTCCTTTAATTTTAGGGTGTGCGATTGCGTTGGGTTCAAGCTACGCAATGGCGGAAGCGGTCGATCTCAAACAAAACATGAAGCAGATGAAGATGGATTTCAAACAAGCGGCTGAAGCGTCGGATGTTGAAACCATGAAGTCAGCCATTGATAGCTTGCAAGCGATTGTAGAACAATCTAAGCGTGGTAACTACCCGCCTGAAAAGTTTGATACCTTCCTAGAAGGTTTCAATAAATTGTCGGTAACACTGGACAAAATCGAAGCAGATTTGGATGCTGGTAATCTGAAAGAAGCCAAAGCACAGCTGCGTGAGATTGATAGTCTTCGTGAAGAGTATCATGACAAGCGTAACCCAAGTATCTGGAGCAAACTGTTCGGCTAACTTTGATGGACAGCACAGCAATGATTGAAAAAGCTCGCAACTTCGCGAGCTTTTTTGTCTCTGCCAGAAAAATAGCCGTGATTCTGTAACCCTTTATTGAGCCTGCGCTTAGAATTGGTTACGCTGTGTGAAATTTGTAAAGTCACCGTTATGCGTAGATTGATTCCTTTTTATCGCTCCATGTTATTTGCCAGTGCGTTAAGTTGGGTACTGGTTACACTAATGCCTGTTATCAGTGCTCATGGTAACAGCATGGGTGTGTGGGCGACACTTTGTACGTTAAATGGTTTCGAACTAGTTCAGATAGAAGAAGGTGATAATTCTGTCACTCACAAGGGCAAACCTTGTCCGTTTAGTCACTTTTCTACCTTCCATCAAGATTCACTTCTAACTACACCTATACTTTCACGACTGAGCTTGGTCATTTCTGACAGTTACACTTTTTTGGCTCTAAGTGTACGATTTGAAACGCCAGTTCCCAGAGCTCCGCCTTTTCTATCCTTTTCATGATTCATTTAAATAATCAGTAAAGCCAGACAAAGAAAGCCCATCAGAGCAGATCACTCTTCACATCCTCCCCCTCCCTCCATTTTCACCGCATAGTAACGCTATGTGGGGAATGAAATTAGTTTTCGTTCAGACATGGAATACCTTCCCGGCCTATTGCACTCGGGGTGGCAAAGCCTGAATCAGTTCAGTCTTTTCCTAAGCTACGAGAGCTTATTGCGTGCCTATTTGTTGTCGCCTCTTTTAACACTAAGTTATAGGTATTATTGGAAGTAGCGTTTTATATTACGACAATAATATGCAATCTCTTGACTATGATGCTACGTTTGATATAGGGCGTTTATGCAGTTTGAGTAACGTGGGATAGGTGACAATGGTCAGGCAGTGGTTAGATCAGTGTTAGCCAATAGTAAGGAAACTAACAAGCAAGATAGACGTTCAAGACGGACTCTCTTGCAAGTATTAGATGGCTAAATGCTCTATTTACCTCAATGGAAAAATGGCGACTTAAATCTATTTGTTTGAAAACTAAAGCATACAAACATTAGTTTTACTGGATAAGGAATCATTAAAAATGAAAAAGTCGATTTTAGCTTTGTCTATCGTTTCATGTTTTGCAGCTAACGTGTATGCAGCAGATGTTGATACTAATGCGGCTAATATTGCTGCAAATGAGATTGCGATTACTAATAATACTAATGCTATTACCGCTAACACGAATGCCATTAGTGATAATTCAGATGATATTGCTGATAATGCGATTGCCATTAGTGATAATGCAGATGATATTACTGCTAATACGAATGCAATTAGTAGTAATGCAGATGATATCACTGCTAACGCGAATGCCATTAGTGATAATGCCGATGCCATCGCTACTAATACGGACGCTATTGCTGCGAATACTGAAGCAACCCGTCAACTTCTCGATGAAAAGACATCGGCAAATAGCACCCGCATTACTGATACTGAGACAGCAATTGCTGAAACTGCTGCGGCGATTACTGAAACGACGAGCGCAAATAGTGATGAAATCAGTGCTAACCGAGAATTTATCAGTGGGAATAGCGCTGCAATCAGTAATAATAGCACTGAAATCAGCACCAATCAGGCATCTATCAATGATAATAGTACGGCCATAAGTACAAATCAGGCATCTATCAGTGACAATAGTACGGCCATAAGTACGAACGAGGCATCCATCAGTGATAATAGCGCTGCCATCAGTACGAATCAGGCATCTATCGTCGATAATCGTACTTCAATCAACGAACTATATTCCGCTAGTGATGACTTATATCAAATGCAATCCGAACAATCAGTGCAAATTGCCGGACTTGATTCGAGGGTGACTGACCTAGAAAAAGACGTATCAAGTCTTAAACGAAATGTTACTCGCTTAGATGGTATGATCGCCGCTAACGCAGCAGCCGCTAGTATGGTCGCTCCGGTTAACTGGGATGGTGACTTAGCGGTGCAAGTCGGCGTCGGGTTTTATAATGATCAAAGAGCTCTGGCGATGGGACTTATGGGTGGTAACGAAGCCGTGGTTGTTAAAGGAACACTTGCTGCAAGTTCTGCGGATGATTGGAACAAGCCGGTTGTGGGTCTTTCTGCAACGTTCTCGACAAATTTATTTAAATAATTATGTTTTCAGAGAACAGGTTTAACACCTGCTCTCTGAAAGCTTTTTATTTGGAGAAAGCAAAAGGTTCGTTTGTTCGAACGGGAGCGTTGTTATTCGTCCTGTAATGATTTATATGGTGTTTGGTACAGATTGACTATCAGGTAACACTACATGTTTAAGAGTGTCAGGGGAGTCTATTTAAATCCTACAGCTCACTGTCTCTGCCACATTGGAGGATTCTCGTTTCACTGGCAATATCAAAGAGAGATGAGTGGAGGTAGTGGTGCTAAGTTGATTAAAGGACCGCTACTTTGTGAACCATACAGGAATAGTGTTGCTTTGTTATGGTTACGCAGTTTGCTGATGTTGATGATGGACTGTAAGGCATAAAACCGAGCGACGTATTGTCTTGTTTCTTGAGGTAGTTTCAGATTAGCGAAGTTTCGGCTGTTAGCTTGTTTAATCGCTCTGGCAACTCTCCCTTCCCCTGCGTTATAAGCCGCTAAAGTCAGGGCCAGATTACCTTCAAATTTCTGGTATAAAAAGGCCAGGTAGCTGGTCGCGGCTAGCGAACTTGCGCTGATATTAAAACGCTCGTCCCTGTTCTCCTCAACGATCAACCCAAATCGTTTTGCTGTTGAAGGTATCAGTTGCCAAAGGCCAGCAGCATTGGCGTGCGAAACGGCATCTGCTCTGTATGACGATTCCAGCATTGGCACTAAGACGAAGGCTTCTGGCAGCTTGCGCTTATCTAATATCGAAAATATCTGATTAATTAAAGATAGGTTTGAGTCTAGCCTTTGTTGTATCTGAACTTGATAGGGGCTGAGTACTTTAAGTTCCGTATCAATAGCAGACTGAGAAGGTGCCGCGGACGTTGTCTGACAAAAAACGACAAAAATAAAGAAACCTGCCAGACGCAGGGAACGTGGCAGGAAAAAAACTGGAAAATTCCAGAAAGGACGGCAAGCCATCAAACTAACAAATCTTCGTAAGTGTCCGGAGAGGCATTAGTGAACTCACTCATTAGCTCATGGAATGAAGCTGAGCTTTGACCGTTCTTTTGATTGTATTGCTGGCATTGCTTAATGAGTGTTTCTAAGTGACGCCACTGTTTTGTCACGGCAAGTCTGAGCTTCTCCGGCAGTATCGAGAATATTTTACTAACGCCTTTTTCATCCGCTGGCAGACCCAGTTTGAGCATGCACTGAGTGCGCTTAACTGCATTACGGTTAAGCTGGTCTAGAACCGGTGTTTGCTGATCTACATTTTCACTCAAAGCGGCAGCATCGAAGTTCAGATACAAGGCACTTTGTTTTTGCTGCAAAACCATTAACTTTTGATAAAGTTTAATGTCTTCGCTGATTGATTGGATAAATCCCTGTATCAGTAACTGCTTTTCAGAGGCCATGACGTTATCCCTGTAATTATTCGTGACCGGTATGGAATTGCATTACAGCCTGAGAAAGAGCCTTAGCATCTAGACTAAGTTCACCACGGGCAAGCGCATTACGAATTTTTTCAACTTTCGCCATGTCTACATCCGGTAGTGTTTCCATCTCAACCATTGCTTTGTCCAGAGAGGCAGTATTCACGTTTAGCGTTGCTTCCGCTACCTTTTTTGAAGGTGCCGTTTCAATCGCTTTGCTGGACTCTTGATTAAATTTGGTTTGGGTTAATTGCCCGCCTGTCACTTTTTCAATTTTCATATCACTCTCCTGAATTTTTCGCTGTTATTCTTTTAAAGCGGCTAAAAAGCGGAAAAATTAATTCCTGATCGATATTTTTTTAAGTTTTTATTACCTGCTCTGAGAATCGATCTGCTTGCAACGGATCAGAACTGCGTTTGTACCTGGTTAAGCCCGATGACCACTGCTTTGATGCTCTTGCCGGAAGTACTGTTCTGGATATCTATTTGCTGACCTTTCACTCCGTCCTCAAGAGCTACACCTTTGGTTTTGGCTGTAAAGCCATCTTTAGATGCAATGATGACTACCTGATTGCCCTTCTTTACAAAGTCCGCGGCACTGACGGAGTTAGGGTTGATTAGCTGTCCGTTACGGATCCGGCGCGATGCCTGTTTACCCGCCGCTTGGGCAATGGATGAGAAGAAGTCTTCCGGGCGGGTCAGGGTACGCCTTTCCAGTCGAAGTACACTGTATGAGAGTTCTTCATCTCTTTGGATTAACGTATTGGCGACGACAACCTCTAAATTCAGCGCCGCTTTTATTGCGGTATTGATACGCCACGATACTTCCGGGGTCTCACAGCTCACTGCACGCTTCAGGTTTCCTACCGGTATGGATTGATTATCTCGTCCGGTGATCACCAAAGGCTCCGGGCAAACGGGCAGATGGTTCGCTGAACCTGGTATTCTTACCTCATAGTTTAGCTCGTAGTCCTGCCAGCCATTTACATGAGCCAGATGGCTGACTTCTTGTTCATAATCATCGCTTACCGCTTGCTGGATCGCTTCTACAGACATGGTCTGTTCCGCTGCTGTCAGTGATGAAAAATGCAGTGACAGGCAGAGCGTTCCCACCTTTATTACGGAGGAAATCAGCGATTTCCTCTTCCCTAAATCCACTTCCGCAACTAGGAAGTTAGGGTTCCTTGCTGTTTTTAACACCTTGTTTTTTAAGACCTTATTTTTTGGCATGCATTTTGTTTCTATCTCTGGGTATTCGAGCCAACCTCAAGGGAAAAATGCATGGCTATCAATTTTGAAAATGCGTTGGGTGTACACCCGGACTCTCTGAATTTTCGCGTTCAGCGTACCAAAGTCCTGGCGAGTAACCTAGCGAATGTTGATACCCCAGGGTATTTAGCAAAAGACCTCAGCTTTACCACGGTAATGAGCGAGATGTCCTCTGCACCCAAGATGCAGGTATCGACTCAATATGCGATTCCATTCCAGAACAGCAAGGATGGCAACACTGTGGAACTTAGTGTTGAGCAAGGAAAGTTTACACAAAACAGTATGGATTTTCAGACTAGCCTGACGTTTCTTAATATGAAATTTAACGGGTTAGCAAGAGCAATAGAAGGACGCTAAGCATGTCATTTACTGATATTTACTCCATCGCAGGTTCCGCAATGAATGCGCAGACCGTACGTCTGAATACGGTGGCAAGTAACCTTGCGAATGCGGATGCCGTATCCGCAAACCCTGATGATGCGTATAAAGCGCTGAAACCTGTTTTTGCTACTGTCTACGGCAAGTCGCAACTTGCTATGAGTAACGACGCGTACCCAAGTGCTGAAGTGAAAATCGTAGACGTTGTACAAAGTGCCGGTGAAGCAGAAAAGCGCTTTGAGCCGAGTCATCCTCTGGCAAACGATGAAGGTTACGTTTACTACCCGGATATTGATGTTGTGTCCGAAATGGCGGACATGATGTCGGCGACCCGCAGTTTTGAAACTAACGTTGAGGTGCTTGCTAACGTGAAAAGTATGCAGCAAGGCCTGCTAAAACTAGGGCAGGGCAGCTAATGAGTATTGCTCAATATACGGCATTAAGTGCTGACACTGCGACTCAAACGACTTCATCAACCGCGAGTGTTTCTGGAAACGCGTTAGACATGAACAGTGCGACATCACTTGAGAACGAATTTATTTCGTTGATGGTGGCACAAATCCAAAATCAGGATCCACTGAATCCGTTAGACGGCACTGAATATGTGAGTCAGTTAGCTCAGTTCTCCCAAGTACAGAGCACTGAAAACATGGCGAACATTATGCAGAACAGCATGGTTTTGCAGGAAAACCTGCAGGTGCTTTCAACAGCGGGTCTCGTTGGGCAGACGGTTTATGTCTATGGCAATGAATTTGAACTGGGTGAGGGCGTACAAAGCGGTAAAGTCGAACTTACCAGCAACTCAAATCAGGTCAATTTGGTCGTCACGGATCAGTTTGGCCAGTCAACCAAAGTCCCTCTCGGCGCTCATCCGGCTGGTGAAGTCGACTTTTCTATTGACCCGGAGGAGCTTGGTCTCAAACCGGGTAACTACACACTATCTGTTGAAGTTCAGGAAGGGCAGCAAGCACCCGATGTTCTTCTGGCAGGTAAGGTCGAGAACGTCAAAATTTCAGGCTCTAGCGGTACTTCGTTTGTCAATATCGAAGGTGTCGGTAGCGTGCCTTTCTATCAAATCAGTCAGTTTGGTGCTTAACCAAATAAGGAATACAGAGGTTAGTTATGAGTTTTAATATTGCACTTAGCGGTCTGGATGTTACTAACACAGAACTGAGTACTATCAGTAACAACATTGCGAACGCATCAACATACGGATTTAAAGGCGCTCGTACAGAGTTTTCTGCTGTTTACAACGGCATGCAACCTGGTGGTGTAGAAGTCGCCGCTATCTCGCAAAACTTTGATAAAAACGGTTCGGTCAGTGGAACGGGACGTTCGATGGATTTAGCCATAAACGGCACCGGCTTTTTCGTTACTAAAGACACCGCGGGACAAACGCTTTATACCCGTGCTGGCGTTTTTGGTACGGATAAAAACAACTACATCGTCGGTAATACTGGCGCGAAGCTTCAGGGTTACAGTGTTGATAACAACAATACTCTGCAGACTGGTGCGGTTGGTGATTTACAGATTTCAACGGCTAACTTAGCGGCGAAAGCGACAGATAGCCTTAGCTTCGTTGCTAACTTTGATGCCAGTGCGACTACTATCGATACAGTAGTAAACCCTTTCGATCCTAATGATCCTGATTCGTTTAACTCGTCTTACACTTCTCAAGTTTACGACTCATTAGGTAACACGCACACCGTCACTCAGTATTTCACTAAAACCGCTTCAAACACCTGGGAAGTGAATGTTCAGGTGGATGGCTCTGCTACACCGGTCGCGACTGAGTCGGTTACTTTCAATACTGATGGTTCTATTGCAACACCAGCAGGAACGTTTAACGTTGCATTTCCTGCGGCGGGCGCAAATGCGATGAGTATTGATATTGACCTTGCTGGTTCTACTCAGTTTGGCGCTGCGTTTGGTGTAAGCACAAATAACCCTAATGGCTACAGTTCTGGTGAGCTGGCAGGCGTTCGTGTTGAAGATAACGGCATGGTTTACGCAACCTTCACCAATGGTCAGTCTCAGTTACAAGGTCAGCTGGTACTGGCTGACTTTGCTAACCCGCAAGCACTGGCTAAAGTCAGCGGCACTTCATGGAGCCAAAGCTTTAACTCTGGTGCGCCAATTGTTGGTGCTCCTGGTTCAGGTACTCTGGGCGACCTAACTCCGGGTGCATTGGAAGGCTCTAACGTCGACCTAACCAGTGAGCTGGTTAATCTGATGACAGCACAGCGTAACTACCAGGCGAATGCTAAAACCATCTCAACCAATGACCAGTTAACTCAGGCGTTGTTTAACGCGATTTAACGGAGTCTGAAATGGATAGTTTGTTATTTACCGCAACGTCAGGTGCCAGCCGGGTTCTTCAAGCTCAGCACGTGCGTTCGAACAACTTATCAAACGCGGACACCGCAGGTTTTCGTGCTGATATGGAGCAGGTAAAAAGTACTGCGCTGCAGGGCTCGGGATTTGATGGCCGTACACTGGTTTCCAGTAACTCTGCAGCTACTCGTTTTGACGCGGGTGACGTGATTAAAACCGGAAGAGCACTTGATGTCGCCGTTATGGGTGAGGGTTTCCTTACAGTGGAAACCCCAGATGGTAACGAAGCGTATACCCGTGCCGGTAACATCGCTGTCGATAACTTTGGTGCGCTTAGCATCAACGGTTTTCCTGTCGTTGGTGATGGCGGACCTGTAATCCTTCCTGATTATCAAAAAGTAGAAATCAGCGAGCGTGGCCAGGTTTCTGTAGTTCCACCTGGTGGTGGTGCAGAGCTGGTGGTAGGGACACTGAAATTGGTTAACCCACCACAAGGCCAGCTGCAAAAAGGGAGTGACAGTCTTTTACACGGTGTTGACGATGCGCAGTTCGAAGCTGATCCAACGGTTCAGCTTGCGCAAGGACACATTGAAGGCAGTAACGTGTCAGCGATTGATGAGCTGCTTAACGTGATGTCACTGACCCGCAACTTTGAGATGCAGGTACGCATGATGAAAACGGCAGAGACACTTGCTCAGGCCGGAAACAAATTAATGGCATCCCGCTAAACACGGATGTACAGGAGTAAATAGTAATGCATTCAGCACTATGGGTAAGTAAAACGGGCATGGCGGCTCAGGACACGAAAATGACCGCCATCTCAAACAACCTGGCTAACGTTAACACCGTCGGTTTTAAACGCGATCGCGTTGTGTTTGAGGACTTGTTCTACAGCATTCAGCGTCAGCCGGGTGCTGCTGTTGACCAGGTTAATGAACTGCCGAGCGGAGTACAGCTGGGTAGCGGTGTACGTGTTGTGGGCACGCAAAAAGTGTTTACTCAGGGTAACACCCAAAATACCAGTCAGGAACTCGACCTTGCCGTAATGGGTCAGGGCTTTTTCCAGATTGAAAATTCAGATGGTCAGATCATGTATACCCGTAATGGCCAGTTTCACGTCAACTCAGAAGGCCTAATGGTGAATACACAAGGGCTTCCTCTTGAGCCGCAAATTCAAATCCCTGAAGACGCGATCTCCTTGTCAGTAGGTGTTGACGGCACGGTAACTGCGACGACAGCAGCAGACGTGAGACCGCAGAACCTGGGGCAGATCACCCTAGCTAATTTTGTTAATCCGGCAGGTCTTGAGGCAATGGGCGGAAACCTGTTCAGAGAAACAGAAGCGAGTGGTCCTGCAGATGAGCTAATTGCGGGTGAAGATGGTGCCGGCAGCATCAAGCAAGGAGCACTGGAAGGCTCAAACGTTCAGGTAGTGGAAGAGATGGTTGACATGATCACCACTCAGCGTGCTTACGAAATGAACGCAAAAGTCGTATCGGCGGCTGACGACATGCTGAAGTTTGTCGCTCAATCGATGTAATACGAGATTAATGCAGTAAAAATGTGATGATAAAGGATCTAAGAATGAACGTTTTTTCTAAAGGCTGGATAGTCACCGCCGCAGTCATTCTGTTGGCCGGGTGCGCTGGTCGGGACGAATTCATTCCGCCTAAACCGGATGAAGAAAAATACGCACCGCCAAAACTGGACTACTCATTGCCGGAAGCAAAAGCAGGTAGCCTTTATCGTCACAATTACCATGTGACGCTGTTTCAGGACAGACGTGCTTACCGTGTCGGGGATATGCTGACTGTCGTTTTGTCTGAAGAGACGGAATCGAGCAAAACCGCTGATACGCAATATGATAAAAGCGCTAACGTTGGTTTCGCCGCTCCGGTATTTGGCAACAAAACCTTTAATGATTTAAGTGCGAGCGTGAATGGCGAACGCAGTTTCGACGGTAGTGCATCGAGCTCTCAGGGCAATAGACTTGAAGGGCAAATTACCGTAACGGTTCATGAAGTCATGCCGAATGGCGTATTGCGCGTAAGTGGTGAAAAGTGGCTTCGTCTTAATCAAGGCGATGAATTCATTCGCTTGACCGGCATTGTCCGCGTTGATGATATCAGCCGCAATAACCAGGTCCCTTCATCACGCATTGGTGATGCAAGGATCACTTACTCAGGCCGGGGGGCTCTGGCTGACAGCAATGCTGCAGGCTGGCTTTCACAACTCTTCAACAGCCCTTGGGTACCGTTTTAATGAAGTTAAAAAATTCTCTTTTTATCGTCTTCTCTCTTTTGCTGTCACTGGGAATGAATCCGGTTGCAAAAGCGCAAGTTGCCATCCCTATTATGGATTTGGTTGATGTACAGGGCATCCGTGATAACCAACTGGTGGGTTACGGTTTGGTCGTCGGCCTGGATGGACAGGGTGACCGGAACCAAGTCAATTTCACTTCGCAGTCTGTCACTAACATGCTTCGTCAGTTTGGTGTTCAGATCGACGATAACAGCAATCCTAAACTGCGTAATGTCGCTTCAGTGAGTGTTACCGCTGTTGTATCGCCTATGTCGGGCCCGGGTCAGAAACTGAACGTGGTTGTATCTTCTCTCGGTGATGCAAAAAGCCTGCGCGGCGGTACGCTTTTACTGACTCCTTTGCGAGGCGTCGACGGAGAAGTCTACGCAGTTGCTCAGGGTAACTTAGTCGTGGGTGGCGTATCTGCAGAAGGTCAGAGCGGCTCTAAGGTCGTCGTCAACACACCAACAACTGGGCGAATTCCGGACGGAGCGACACTGGAGCGTGCGATTCCAAGTGACTTCAACCAGATGGAAAAAATCGTGTTGAACCTGCGTAAACCCAGCTTTACCACCGCAAAAAACATTACGCGCGAAGTGAACAATATTTTTGGCCCTAAAGTCGCGGTGGCGGTAAACAAGGTACGTATCGATGTTCAGGCTCCTAAAGATACCCAACAGCGCGTCATTATGATGTCGATGCTGGAAGAGCTGAAAGTAATGGAAGGACGAAAACCTGCACGCATTGTATTTAACTCCCGCACCGGCACGGTTGTCGTCGGTAAGAATGTCAAAGTCAGTGAAGCGGCGGTTAGCCACGGTAACCTCACTGTGACTATTTCTGAAGCTCAGCAGGTAAGCCAGCCCAATGCGTTTGCTAACGGCGGTGAAACTCAGGTAGTTGACCGTTCTGATCTGGACGTACGTGAAGAGCGTGCTCAGATGGTTATCTGGCCCCCGGGCACTGAGTTAAATACGATTGTGAACGCAGTAAACAGCTTAGGTGCAACACCAACCGATTTAATGTCGATTCTACAGGCGTTATATGAGGCTGGTGCGCTAAATGCAGAACTTGTGGTGATTTAAGGAGCACTTATGAACCTGGAAGGGCTAAATGAACAGAGCTCTGTGCTCTACCACGACAACAATACACTAAAGCAGATCAAGCAAAGCAACCAGCAAGGCGAAGCCTTAGAAGTGGTTGCTGAGCAGTTCGAGGCGATGTTTTTACAGATGGTATTGCGCCAGATGCGCAGTAGTAGTGATGTACTGGCAGATAAGGACAGCCCGTTTGCCAGCCAGCAACAAGGTGTGTTCCGCGATATGTACGACGGACAGCTAGCTATCAATATGGCAAATAAGCAGAACTCTGGTATCGCTGATATGTTGGTTAAACAACTGGGTAACCCGCTCAATGGCGTAAAGTCTGAGAACAGCAGCACCCTTCAGGCCGCAAATGATAACCGACTCAAAAAGTCTGGCACTGAAGATGTGGCAAGTATTTTTGGTAAAGAGATACATCTTTCCGGGGAAACGGTCGCCTCTGTTAAGCAGGCGCAGCAGGAAGTGAATACCACTGCTTTTGCGCAGCCACTGATTCGTAAAAGGGAGCTGTAAATGAGTCTAATCAATATCGCTTTATCTGGTCTGAATGCCAACCGGGTTGCTTTGGATGTCACGGCACAAAACGTGGCAAACGTGAATACACCGGGTTACAGCCGCCAACAGGCATTGATGGCTTC